>PHCU01000178.1 GCA_002842345.1 Betaproteobacteria bacterium HGW-Betaproteobacteria-12
CTGGGGGGCTGTTTGTTATTCATGATCACTCTGCAAAAAAATGGCGGTCACCGTCCGCAAGGAGGCGACCGCCATGGAACTCGTGAAGAGCCTGGACGCCAGGAGTCGGGAGGGGACTCCGTGCTCCACGAGAGAGGGCACAATCACTGTCAAGATTGTGCGTTGTCATTCGGGAAGTACCGAACAACATCTAGGGGGAAACGTATTCCTTGCGCATGATCGCGAATGCATTGGAGAACAAACGGACTACGCAACCGTTCACTCTCGGCTTCGAGTTCAGCGATGCTCATCCAGCGAACCGCCAGGATTTCAGGATCAAGGGGTTTAACCTCGCCCTGATCAATGAGTTGCCCGGTAAACGCCATGCGCAAATAAAGCGTGCTTTTTTCCGGATGAAACCAGTGGTACAGGCCGACCAGCGCCTCTGCCATAAATAGATAGCCTGACTCTTCGAGGGTTTCACGCATGGCGCCGTCAGATGCGGATTCATCCTTTTCCAGGCGTCCGGCGGGTTGGTTGATGACCCGACGTCCTTCAGCCATCTCTTCAATCACGAGGTAGCGCCCATCGCGCTCCACGACCCCCGCCACAATGATCTGGTGATGAATGCTGCTGACAACCGGATTTTTGGCGGTCAACCAAGCGGCCAGTTCGATGGCGCTCGCCTGATTTGTGGTCTGTTCAATCACGATCTCTCTTTCCTGTTCATGAGTGGTCAGGGTCGTTTCGTGCGCAACATGTTAATCAAACACACATGCTATAAATTCTTCGTGCGAATAGTGTCTGTATGGGATTAGAATTATAGGCAGATAGCGTGATATAGCAATTATCATTTGATTAACATGTGGAGCAAATGCCAGTTATGGAAAACAGAACTGCACGTCTGACAGTCCTGATTGACCCGAGAAAAAAAGCGCTGTTTGACCAAATTTGCGCGCAACAAGACCTCACGCCTTCGCAGGTGGTCAGGCGTTTGATCCGCCAATACATGGTCGATAACGCCGGCAACATTGAACTGCCGGATTGGCTGATCCGCGGGACGCAGCGCGCCGACGACTCGGAGTAATCGGTTCAGAAAATGCTCAGAAAAGGTGGTTTCCGATGGAGTTGATTTCTCGCATCACCGTTCGCTGCTGTGAAATGGGCGGAGCGGGAGACGAAGTTCATAAACCAGCCCCTGTTAAAACACTCGCCATTTTTCGAGTGCTAGGACGGTCAACGGAGCGGGCCATGAAAATTCTCAGCACCGAAATGGCTAGAGGGTCCGGGCAGGTCATGGTTCTTTCAATCCTCGCCAAAAAATTGACCGAGGATGAAAAACACATCTGCACCGCAGCGATGGAGCAAGGCATCCGCCAATCGACAAAGATTGTGTTTTGCGGTGGTGACCCAAGCCAAATATTTGGCAGGCTGGCCGCAGATGGCAATGCACTGAAATGGTTTCCCTCAATTCCGTCCTTCGTTTCCACCTATGAAATTGATGGCGGCCGGCAATCCGCCAATGCCGCCAGATGAAAACACCCAATATCGCGTTTCGTGTACTGCTAGTTTGTATGAGCAACATCTGCCGTTCGCCAACGGCTGCAGCAGTGCTGAAGCGGTTGGTTGAGTCAAAGCGACTGGGGAATGAAGTCGAAATTGATTCAGCCGGTACGCATGCCTATCACCGTGGAGAAGGTGCAGATCCACGCACCAAACAGGCGGCAGCCTCACGCGGCTACGACCTTTCCCGGCATCGCGCTCGCAAAGTGGTCTATCAGGATCTTGAAGACTTCGATTTGATCCTGGCCATGGATAAAACCAATCAGGAAAAGTTGCGCCGGATGGCTTCGCCTGAGCAGCAAGCAAAGATCAAGCTTTTCATGGATTACTCGGCCAAGTTCGAGGACGACGAAGTGCCCGACCCCTACTACAGCCTGGGACACACGTTTGACCTTGTCCTGGACATGCTCGAAGACGGCTCGCAAGGCGTGCTCATGGAAATCAAAAAAGCGATCCGTGGAAAGCAGCCCCAATGAATCAACTCATTCTTGCGGTTCTGATATTGATGCTCGGCGCGGGCCTCTGCCTGCTGCCGATCAGGAACGCCACCCGAGCCGGGATTGGCCTTGTTTCGCAAGCCGTTGCCACATTGGTGGCATGGTCTGTGGTCATGCCCGTGTTATTGGGTGGGCCAGACATTACCGGCGAAATGCCCTGGGCTTATCCGATTGGTGACCTGCATTTTCGGCTGGACGCACTGGGGGCATTTTTTCTGAGTTGGTCATTGCCCATGACCTTTCTGGGCGGCGTCTATGCCGTCGGCTACATGAACAAATATTTCAGCACGCCGCGCCATCTGGGCGTCCATTTTGCGTTGCTGAACATGATTTCCGTCTCGTTTCTGCTGGTCTATACCGGCGAACATACGGTGACTTTCCTGTTTGGCTGGGAAATCGCGGCCCTGGCGGCATGGTTACTGGTGATTTGGGACTACCCCAACGAGAAAGTCCGTTTCGCCGGCTTCAATTATCTGGTTTCCACTCACATTGGGCTGATTTTCCTGGTGGCGGCGGTGATGATTCTCTACACCCGCACCCACTCCTGGTTTCTTGACGATTTTGGCGACTGGATGAGCCACAACCCGGGCACCCTGCGGAATACGGTTTTTCTGTTGCTGGTCACTAGTTTTGGCCTGAAATCAGCTTTTTTCCCCTTCCATTCCTGGCTGCCTCGCGCACACGCTGCAGCTCCCGCCCACGTCTCGGCATTGATGTCAGGGGTAATTCACAAAGCGGGCTTGTATGCGCTGGTTCGCTTCATTCTTCTTCTCGGCAAGCCGGACGAGTGGATGGGGTGGTTCCTGATCGTTTTCTCGGTCATCTCGGCGCTAGTCGGTGGCCTGTACACCGTTGGTCAGCGTGACCTGAAACGGCTGCTTGGTTATTCCTCTACCGAAAATGTCGGCATTGCAGGCATCGGTTTCGGTATCGGCTGCCTTGGATTGACCTGGGATAGTCCTGGCCTTGTTGCCCTCGGCTTCGGCGGCGGTTTGTTGCACGTGCTCAATCACGCGTTTTTCAAATGCCAGTTGTTTTATGCCGCCGGCTGCGTTTATCAGGTTAAGCATGTCGTGGACTTGGAGCGGCTGGGCGGACTATTCAAACTGATGCCCGTTACTGCCCTTTGCTTCATCGTTGGAGGCATCGCCATTTCCGCCTTGCCGCCCTTTAACGGCTTTGCCAGCGAGTTCATGATTTACTCGGGTTTGTTCACCGGTGAAAGCATCGGTGTCTGGGCGAAGTTGACACTGGGCCTGGTCGCTGCGGCGCTGGCCTTTGTCGGCGCGGTGTCGGCGCTCAGCATTACGCGGGCATTCGGGGTGATTTTTCTCGGCAATTCCCGTGACTCAAGCCTGCCGGAAGGCCGCGAAGCTAGTCGCTGGATGCTGGTGCCGATGGGCATACATGCCGTGGGCACGATTATGCTGGGCGTGGCGCCCGTACTCGGTTTAGCCATGGTTGCCGGACCCGCTGCTTTGCTGATGCGAACAATGCCGGTCGGGGTGGTTGCGGTCAACCTGCAATCGACCATGGAAATCCTGACCCGGATCGGCCTGATCTCGGGCGCACTGGTACTCAGCATCGGTCTGGTCGTCTGGTGGCGCCTCAAGTCCAATAACGCGCCGCAGCCGGTGCTCAATGCCACCTGGGGTTGTGGCTATGGGGCGCCAACGCCACGCATGCAATACACCGGGGCCAGCTTCTCGACTGACTTTTCCCAACGCTTCAAGAACATCATGGTGTTGATCAAACGAAAAAAAGCACCTGCCGGATACTTCCCCGAGGACAGCTATGTCATCACGGATTGCGTGGACTCCGTCGAACGGCGGTTGTATTCGGTGATCAGCCATGGCGATGAAACAGCGACAGACCTCTCGCGGAAAATGCAGGAAGACGACCCGCGTCTGGCGTTTTCGGCAGGCTTGGCTGCTCTGGTGGTGATTGCTGCACTGGTACTACTTGCGGAAGGGGTGCTTCCATGAGTACAGCTTTGACGCTGATTCATTGGGCCATCGTTTTGAGCATGCCCATTCTGCTAGTTGGACTGGTCAACCGAACCAAATCCTGGTGGGTTGGGCGCAAAGGGCCAAGGTTGCTCCAATCAGCCTACGATCTATGGCGTTTGCTGGGCAAACGTCCTGTGATGAGCACAACAGCCAGCCCGTTATTCCGTGCCGGCGCCTACGTCGTCTTGATTTGCGGCATGCTGGCCGCCAGCATGATTCCCTTGCTCGGGCAGTTTGCACCGCTCCAGTTTTCGCATGATTTTGTCGTAGTGGCCTACACGCTTGGTTTGGCACGTATCGTCTTGATGATTTCGGCGATGGATGTTGGCAGTTCGTTTGAAGGGATGGGAGCTGCGCGGGAAGCCTCTTTTGCCACCTTTGCCGAACCTGCCTTGTTCCTGCTGATAGGCACGGCCAGCGCGGCAACCGGCATGAGCAGCTTTGCTGACTTGATCGGTCATCTGCACAACACACCGCATTACTCAATCATCGTCGCGCCTCTGACGATAGCCTTGCTAATCTTGTTGCAGGCAGAAGCGGCCCGGATACCGGTGGACGACCCGATGACCCATCTGGAACTGACGATGATTCACGAAGTCATGATCCTCGATCATAGCGGTCCGGAACTGGCTGCCATGCAATACGCCGCCGCTCTGAAGATGACGCTGTACGCCGGTCTGATTGCTGCACTGATCAATCCTTTCAATCCGATATCCGATCCAGTCGCTGGTGTTCTTGTCTCGCTGGCCCTGATGCTGACAGTTGCAATCGTGGTCGGCTGCATTGAATCGCTCAGTGCCCGCCTCCCGATGCGCTGGGTTCCTGCCTATTTATTGATTGCCTCTGTGGCCGCGTTGGGCAGCATGCTGGTCATCGGTTTGGGAGCGAGCGGCGTATGACTTTGGCTTTGATCTTGTGTTTGACCGCCACCGTTATTCCGGTCTTCTTCAGCCGAATATCGGCCGCGCCGACCTGGTTGAGTTTGCAGGCATTGACCATGGTCTGGATAACCTTTGCCGAGGCTGACGGGTTTTCGTTGCACACCCTGCTGGCTGCGCTTGAGGTGCTGCTTGTTCGCGCCCTGCTGGTTCCCTATCTGCTGCGGCGAGCTCTGCGCAAAACCCCTCAGGCCCGGAACAGCCTAATGCCATCCAACCTTTTTGCCTGGGGTGTGGCCATTACCCTGATCATTCTCGCCTTCAAGTTCGGCGATGGCGCCCGGGGCGATGTACGGGCATTGACCCTGGGTGTTGCAGCAGCGACCACCATGATTGCATTTTTGATTCTGGCCACTAACCACGAGCCCAGCGCTCAACTGGTGGCCGTGCTGTTCATGGAAAACGCTTTGGCCTTGTTTGAGTCCTTGCTGCCTGAGCCCTGGCCATTGCCCGTCCATCTGGCAGTCAGTGGCGTCTACATCCTCACTGTCGCTGTAGGCAGTTGGCTCGTTCGCGAAGATGCCACCGCCAGCCGTGATGAACCATCGAGACAAGTGCCATGAGCGAAATGCACACTGCAACCATGCCCAACATCTCCGCGCCCGCCCGACCGCTGATTGGTGGTGGAGGCTGGATTGCCCCGGCGCTGGTCGGTTTTGCGCTCGTTGGCTGGTTGATCTCGGTGGCAGTCTTCATGTCACACAGCCTGGCTGAGCTACCGCGATACTTTGCTCACCGCTATCTGGTGCTTGACCCAACTTCGTTGTTGTTCATGCTGGTCATGAACACGGTATTTCTGGGCATCAGCGTCTACATGCTTTCTCGGGAGCGCAGCTCGCCCGAACTGACCCAGGATATACGCACGCGTGCCGCCCTGACCCTGATTTTCATGCTGGTGTTGAACATCGGGGTGATGGCCAACCATCTGATCTTGCTCTGGGCCTTGATTGAAGTGAGCACAGCGTGTGCTGCACTGATGATGGTCTGTGGCGAATTCGGGGCACCCAAGCCCGTGGCCTGGCGCTATATGCTCTACTCGTCCATGACCCTGGCCATCACTTTTCTGGGCTTCATGTGCCTGGTTCAATCGGCAGGATTGCGCGGTGTCGAGATCAATTTTCAGGTGGATCAGCTTGGGGCCTCCCTGACCACCGCCAAGGATGGCTGGCAGCGGCTGGGGTTGGCCTTCATGCTCTTCGGCCTGGGGGGCAAACTGGGTCTGGCGCCGCTCTATAGTTGGCTACCGGAAACCTATGAAGCCGCGCCGACCAGTACCAGCGCACTCCTGGCGGCGGTACAGTTCAATATCAGTGTGGTCGCGATGTTCCGCGTGTTTCAAATATTTCACGGCTTCGATGCGAGTTTTGTTTCGCAAGAGCTGCTGGTCATGGGTTATGTCTCCCTGATCGTGGCCGCCGTGCAAATCATGGCCGCCCGCAACTACAAGCGGCTGATTGCCTACGCCTGCATCAGTTCTTCCGGGGTGATTGCCCTGGGCTTGTCCGTCGGCAAAACCGCCGCCTATGGCGTGGTGCTCTATATCGTCAGCAACGCGTTCGTGAAGTCCTTGTTGTTCATCACTGCCGGCCGGATGCGAGCCGTATATGGAACTAACGAGGTGGCAGCCCTCAATGGGGTGATTCGTGTTCTGCCGTTTGCGGGCCTGTTGTTCGCCGGGGGGATTTTTGCCTTGTTGGGCTTCCCTCCTTTCGCCAGTTTCCTGGCGGAAATGCTGATTTTGTCGGGCATCGTGCAGGCGGGGAATTTGATGGCCTTCACGTTGATGTGCGTGATGCTGACCGTCATTTTCGTGGCAACGGGCCGCACGGTGTTTCCCATGCTTTGGGGAACACCGACTCAGGCGATGCCGCCCGTCAAGGAATCGATGGTCGCCATCATCCCGAAAGTCGGGTTTGTCGGGGTGTTGAGTATGCTCGGAACTTATACGCCGGAACCCGTTACCCAGTTACTGCGCGCCGTCGCGCAATCGATTGGGGGCATTTGATGAAAACAAGTAAAGCAGTATTGATCGCGGACTTGCGTTCATCCCCACCGAAGTCGTCATACGAATTCTCCCATCGCTGTGCCGACAGCCTGGACGCTGGGGATCGCCTGATCACGTTATTTGGCCGTCACGAGAAAAGCAATCGCCATTGGGGAACGATTGTCACGGCGGTATTTCAGACACCTTCCGGCGAGTTGAAGGTATTCAGAGGCCTGGCTGAAGACGGAAAACATTACCCGTCACTGACCCATACCTATCCTGTGGCGCACATTTTTGAGCGCGAACTGTGGGAGCAGACCGGCCTGCAACCCGACGGACACCCCTGGCTAAAGCCGGTCCGCTTCGAGGGCGAACGCCAGCAACGGATGACGGACTACCCATTTTTCAAGGTGCGTGGCCGTGAGGTCCATGAAGTC
>PHCU01000025.1 GCA_002842345.1 Betaproteobacteria bacterium HGW-Betaproteobacteria-12
GTCGGCGTCTTCCGGGCGGATCGGGCGGATGGTGACGACCTTGCCGTCGTTCATCTGCCATTCCTGGATCAGGTGCACCGGGTAGGGGTAGATCGCCATATGCGCATAGCGGTCGCCGGAGGCACCCGTGGCATGGTCGATGACGATGCGCGCATCGGCGGCGATGGCGCCGTGTTCGTCGACAATCAGCGGATTGAGGTCGAGTTCCTGGATCCACGGCAGTTCGCAGACCATTTCGGAAATGCACAGCAGCACTTCCTTCAGCGCTTCGCGGTCGACAGGCGGCATGTTGTGGAACTGGTCGAGAATTTTCGAGGCGCGCGTCGAGTCGATCAGGTCCTTGGCCAGGAACTTGTTCAGCGGCGGCAGGGCCACCGAGCGGTCGCTGAAGATCTCGACATCGAAGCCGCCGGCGCCGAAGGAAATGACCGGCCCGAAGATCGGATCGCGGAAGACGCCGATCATCAGTTCGCGGCCGTGCGGCCGGGACAGGAAGGGTTCGATCGAGACGCCGTTGATCTTGGCCGTCGGATGCCGCTTCTGCACGGTGTCGATGATGTCGTGGTAGGCGTTGCGCACCGCCGGCGCGTTCTGGATGTTCAAGCGCACGCCACCGGCGTCGGACTTGTGTGTCAGATCCGGCGAGTCGACCTTCATGGCGATCGGGAAGCCGATCTGCTCGGCCAGCAGCAGCGCCTCGGTGGCGGTGCGGGCGACCATGGTCTGCGCCACCGGCACCTTGAAGGCGCGCAGGATGGCCTTCGATTCCATTTCCGACAGCACCTTGCGCCGTTCGGCGAGCAGCGCCTCGATCAGCATCTTCGCCCCTTCGGTTTCCGGCCGGCCCTGCTGGCGGGTCGGTTCCGGCGTTTGCAGCAAGAGCTTCTGGTTGCGGTAGTACTTGGAAATATGGTGGAACAGCTCGATCGCCGTCTCCGGCATGCGGAAGGCCGGGATGCCGGAATCCTCGAGCAGCTTGCGCGCCTCGGCGACCTGCTCCTCGCCCATCCAGCAGCAGATCAGCGAGCGGTTCAGCTTGTCGGCGACTTCGACGATCGCCTTGGCGACGCCCATCGGGTCGGTCATCGCCTGCGGCGACAGCATCACCAGCGTGCTGTCCACGTTGGCATCGTGGGTGACCGCCATGATCGCCTCGCGATAGCGTTCCGGCGTCGCGTCGCCGCCGATGTCGATCGGATTGCTGTGCGACCAGTTCGGGGGCATCGTCTTGTTGAGCGCGGTCATCGTCTCGTTGGTCATCTGCGCCAGCGGGATGCCGAGGTCGCCGGCGCGGTCGGCGGCCATCGCGCCGGGACCGCCGCCGTTGGTGATGATGGCCAGGCGGTTGCCCTGCGGACGGAACTTGGACGCCAGGGCCTTGGCGGCATAGAACAGCTGACCGACGTTCTGCACGCGGACGACGCCGGCGCGGCGCACGGCGGCGTCGAACACGGTATCGGAGACGGCGGCCATGCCTGAATGCACCGTCGCCGCCTGCGAGCCGGCCTCGTGGCGGCCGGCTTTCAACAGGATGATCGGCTTGATGCGGGCGGCCGAACGCAGGGCGCTCATGAAGCGGCGGGCGTTGCGGATGCCTTCGACGTACATCAGGATGTAGTGCGTGCGGCTGTCGTAGATCAGATAGTCGAGGATTTCGCCGAAATCGATGTCGGTGGTCATGCCCAGCGAAATCACCGAGGAGAAGCCGACCTGATTGGCCTTGGCCCAGTCGAGCACGGCCGAGCACATGGCGCCGGATTGCGAAACCAGGGCCAGGTTGCCGGGGTTGGCGGTGATTCGGGTGAAGGTGGCGTTCAGGCCAAGTTCCGGACGGATGATGCCGAGGCAGTTGGGACCGAGGATGCGGACGTTGTAGGAGCGGGCGATCTCGAGCACCTTGCGTTCCAGCGCGGCGCCGATGTGGCCGGCCTCGGAGAAGCCGGAGGCGATGACGATGACGTTGCGCACGCCGCTGCGGCCGCACTGTTCGACGATCTGCGGCACCGTTTGCGGCCGGGTGGCGATCACCGCCATCTCGACGCGGGCGCCGATCTCTTCGATCGACTTGTAGGCGGGCTGACCCTGAATGGTCTCGTGCTTCGGGTTGATGGCGTACAGCCGACCCTTGTAGCCGGAACCCAGGATGTTCTTGAAGATGATGTTGCCAACCGAGTTCTCGCGGTCGGAGGCGCCGATCACGGCGACCGATTTGGGCTCGAAGAGGGTGGTCAGATAGTGCTGTTCCAGCATGTTTTTCCTTGGGGCTTGGCGCTTATTGTGCGATGCACAATTTTATCATGGGAGAGGCGTTTAATCCGTACAGGCGACAGGGGCTTCGATCGCTGGTTCAAGGCTGCTGGCGATCAACAGGGGCTGGCTGAGGCTGCGATGGACCGGGCATTTCTCGGCGATTTCGAGCAGGCGCTGGCGTTCGGCCGGGTTGAGGTCGCCATCGAGCGAGATGCGCCGCTCGATCCGGTCGCGGCGAACTCCGTCGATCTCGATCTTTTCATGTTGCAGTGCAACGCTGACATGGCGCAGCGCCAGACCCTTGCGTTCGGCATACATGCGCAGCGTCATTGCGGTACAGGTGCCAAGTGCCGTCAGCAGGAAATCGAAGGGGGCCGGGCCGCTGTCGTTGCCGCCCATGCTTGCCGGTTCGTCGGCGCGCAAGCGGTGCTGGCCGATGCGTACCTCCTGCTGGTATCTTCCCTTGCCACTTTCGGCTACGACGACGCCATCCGACATGACCACCTCCCCGCATGAACCGTTCGCCATGATACCGCCTTCGTCCTGGGTCGAGATGCATGCTTCGCGTCTTCCGGCGGGCGAAACCGTGCTTGACCTGGCCTGCGGCAGCGGCCGTCACAGCCGCCTGCTGGCCGCCGGCGGCTGGCCGGTGCTCGCCGTCGACCGCGATGCCACGGCATTGGCCGGGCTGCAGGGCGTTGCCGCCATCAGCACCGCCTGTCTCGATCTGGAAGGCGATGACTGGCCGCTGGCTGGCCGGCAGTTCGCCGGCATCGTCGTTACCAATTACTTGTGGCGGCCGCGCCTGGCCGATCTGCTGGCCTTGCTGGCACCCGGCGGTGTACTGATCTACGAGACTTTCATGGATGGCAACGCGGCCTACGGCAAGCCGTCGAATCCCGAATTCCTGCTGCGCCCCGGCGAGTTGCGGGCAGTAGCGGCGGCTGCCGGCCTGCGCGAGATCGCCTTCGTCGAAGGCTATGTCGAGCGGCCGAAATCGGCCATGCGTCAGGCGATCTGCGCCGCCCGCGAGTGAACGATGGCACTGGCCAGGCGGGCGACGCCGGCCGGTGAGAGATCGTCGGTGGTGAAACTTTGCAGTTGCGCCATGCCGACAAAGTGATGGTTCTGCGAACGCCGGTACAGCGGGTCGTAATGCAGTTCGAGTAGTTCGCCCACCAGCGCCGCCCATTGACCGTTGGCGATGAATTGCTGCCAGCGGCCGATGATCTCGCGGCTTTGCAGGCTGTGCAGGGCTTCCAGGCGCTGGCTGAGAAATTCGGGGCGGGTCAGAAAGTAGTCGTAGTCACGCAGCAGGAAGCTGACCCGGGCTTCACGGTCGGCCTCGATGATCAGGCATTCGCCGTCGCGGATGCGTTCGATGAGGGCTTCCGGTACGTGCAGGTTGCCGATCTTGCGGCTTTCCGCCTCGACATAGACTGGCCGCGCCGGGTCGAAACGCTGCAGTTCCAGCAGCAAGGTGGTCTCGAAGCCTTTCTGCGAAGGCTGGGGGTCGTCAGGCAGGACGCCGAGCACCGAGCCTTTGTGACGGGCCAGCGCTTCGAGGTCGAGTACCTGCTCCCCGTGTTCGCCAATGGCTTGCAGGATGCGTGTCTTGGCATTGCCGGTGGCACCGCTCAGCACTTTGAACCGCAGCGTCGCCGGCAGTTCCTGCAGGCGGGCGATGACATGCGTGCGCCAGGCCTTGTAGCCACCGTCGAGTTGCCCGGCCGGCCAGCCGATGGCGCGGAAGACGGTGGTCATCGAGCCGCTGCGGTCGCCGCCGCGCCAGCAGTAGATCAGCGGCTTCCACGCCTTGGGCCGGTCGCGGAAGCGTTCGCGCAGGTGGCGGGCGATGTTCTCGGAGACCATCGCGGCGCCGAGCTTCTTGGCTTCGAACGGCGAGACCTGCTTGTACAGGGTGCCGACTTCGGCGCGCTGGGCGTCGTCGAGGACCGGGCAGTTGATGGCGCCGGGAATGTGATCCTCGGCAAATTCGGCGGGCGAGCGGACGTCGATGATCTCGTCGAAAGCGGCGAGATCGGCCACGGTGGGGCGGTTGGGCTTCATGCCGCTATTTTAGCAGGGGGGCGAGGGCGACCCAGACATGGTCGAGGATCAGCGGCTGCGCTTCGGCGGTCGGATGCAGGTTGTCGGGCAGGAACAGCTCCGGGCGGCGGGATACCGGTTCGAGCAGGAAGGGCAGCAGGGCCGTCTTCTTGGTCCGGGCGACCTCGGTATAGGCGGTGTGGAACTGCTCGGCATATGGTCCGTAGTTTGGCGGCAGGCGCATGCCGGCCAGCAGCACGCGGGCGCCGGCCTTCTGCGCCGCGTCGACCATGGCGTTGAGGTTGCCGCGCATCTGGCCCAGCGCCAGGCCGCGCAGGCCGTCGTTGGCGCCCAGGGCGATGACGACGACCGCCGGCTTGTGCGCCTGGAGCGCCGGCAGCAGGCGCGAACGGCCGCCGGCTGTGGTTTCGCCGGAGATGGAGATGTTGGCGACGCTATAATCGAGGCGCCGCTCGGCCAGGCGTCCGGCCAGTAGTGACGGCCAGGCCTGTTCCGGGCGCAGGCCGTAGCCGGCCGACAGCGAGTCGCCGACGACAAGGATGGTCTTGGCGGCCAGCGCCGACGGGGCGCCGACCAGCAGGGCGAACAACAAGAGGAACAGCCGCATGGCAGATAAACCGGTGGTGGATGTGACGAAGCTGGGCAAGACCGTCGATAACGGCGGCGAGCCGCTGACGATCCTGCAGGATATTACCTTCTCCGTCGCCGCCGGCGAGACGGTCGCCATCGTTGGCGCCTCGGGCTCCGGCAAATCGACGCTGCTCGGACTGCTGGCCGGGCTGGATGTTCCCAGCACCGGCGAAATCCGCCTCGACGGCATCGCCCTGGCCGCCCTCGATGAGGATGCGCGGGCGGTGCAGCGCGGTCGCCTGCTCGGTTTCGTCTTCCAGTCCTTCCAGTTGCTACCGTCGCTGACCGCCCTGGAAAACGTCATGCTGCCGCTCGAGCTGGCCGGTACCAAAGGCGCCAGTGACACCGCCCGCGACTGGCTGCAGCGCGTCGGTCTCGGTGAGCGGTTAAAGCATTATCCGAAGCACCTGTCCGGCGGCGAGCAGCAGCGCGTCGCCCTGGCCCGCGCCTTCGCCCCGGCACCGCGCCTGGTGCTGGCCGACGAGCCGACCGGCAATCTCGATGCGGTGACCGGCCAGCAGATCATCGACCTGATGTTCGACCTGAACGCCAAGCAGGGCACGACGCTGATCCTGGTCACCCACGACGAGGCGATCGCCGCCCGTTGCGGCCGGGTGTTGCGCATCCAGGCCGGGCAACTGGCCGGGTAAGTGGCCAGCTAAGCCGGCTCAGGGTGCCGCGTCGTCGGCGAATAGGCGCTGCTCGGCAACCACAAACAACTCGCGCTCCTCGAAGCGCACATGGGCTTGCAGTAGGCGGCCGAAAGGCGCCAGCGCTGCCGCGTCGCCGCCGGCGATGGCCGCCGCCAGCGCCCGCATCTGCGCATGTTCGTCCAGTGTGCGCGCCACCAGGGCGGTTTCGCCGGCCTGCGCCAGTTGCGGCAGCAGGCTACGCTCCTCTTCCTGGAAATGCGGCTCCAGTTCGCCGCGGAATAGCGCCGGGACCGTTGCTAGCAGCCTCTCCTGAGCAGTCTGGTCAGTCGCCTTGGCGATGCGCATCGCCAGGCTCAGCGCCGTGTGGTGTTCGCGCGACAACTGGAGCAGGGCGGGGGAACGTTTCATGCTGGACTATTCCGTGCGATGGCGCCGCGGCCGACGCTGACCAGGATGGTCAACACGAACAGCGCCAGACTGAGCGCATTCAGCGTCGCGCC
The DNA here is from genome assembly GCA_002842345.1 of Betaproteobacteria bacterium HGW-Betaproteobacteria-12. Classification (GTDB taxonomy): domain Bacteria; phylum Pseudomonadota; class Gammaproteobacteria; order Burkholderiales; family Rhodocyclaceae; genus Azonexus. Next base: position 6,104 of record PHCU01000025.1, read on the forward strand.
GGTCTGCTGCCAGTTCAGGCCAGCGCCCAAACTGCCGGCCAGGCGCACGGCCAGCGTCAGGTGCAGCGCCGCCAGCGGCAGGTAGAAGAAGGGATGGTAGGGAATACGCACGCGCATCACTGCCGGGAAGATGATCGGGGCGTGGCCGATGACCATCGAGAAGACGAAACCGAGGAAGATTGCATGCAGCGCCGCATCGCGCCCGGCGTGGCCGGGCTCGAAGGCGCCGAGCAGGCCCAGTGCCGCGCCGCTGGCCAGCCAGGCATAGCCGGCCAGCAGGCAGACGGCGACGAAGCGCGTCAGGCCCTGCTGGCGGACGGTGCAGCGGGCGATGTCGTAGCGCAGCAGCCAGACGGCCAGCGCCAGGAAGGCTGCGGCCAGCAGGCGGCTGCCGACGGGCGGTGCCAGTACGAGAAGTACGGCGGCGGCGACGGCGACCAGCAGCAGAGCGCGGAACAGCTTTTCGGCGAGCGGCCGTGGCGGTAGGAAGCGGGTCAGCTCCAGGCGCTCGCCGGCGATGGTCAGCACCAGGAAGCTCATCCACAGCAAGGTTGCGGCGCTGAGATTGCCGCCGGCCAGCCAGAGCAGATTGCCGGCCAGCCAGGCGCCGGCCCCGAGCAGCAGGGTCAGCGTAAACAGTGCCGGTAGTTGGCGATAGACGCCGACGCTGGCGACGAAGAACAAGGTGCTGGCCAGGCTGAACAGCGCCGGCGGCAGCCACCACGGCCCGCCGGCGAGGATCGACAGGCCGCCGAGACCGGCCGCCAGCGGCGCCAGGTAGGGCCAGAAGCGGTGCAGGGCGACGGCGCGTTCGAGGCTGATCACGGTGCCGAAAAAGGCGGCGATCATCAGCGCGCCATGGCTGCCGGCGCGCAACTGGGCAATTTCCGGCACCGCTACGCCGAGCCGGGCCAGGCCGCCGAGCACGCCGCCGAGCAGGCTGGCCATGGCCAGCAGCAACAGCGGCAAGCGCCAAAGCGGCGGCAGTTCGCGCAATGTCATCGGATGCTCACCAGCCCAGCGTGTCGCGCGCCTTGTCGCTCATCATCGCCGGTTCCCAGGGCGGGTTCCAGACCAGGGCGATGTTGACCGGCGGGCCGTCGGGAAAGGCCCTGGCCAGCTCCGAACCGGCATCGGCAAGCACCAGGTCGCTCATCGGGCAGGCCGGCGAGGTCATGGTCAGGTCGATATCGATCATCTCGGCGCTGACCCGGACGTCGTAGACCAGGCCGAGATCGACGATGTTGATGCCAACTTCGGGATCGACCACGGTGCGCAACGAGTCGCGGACTTGGTCCGGGGTGGGCAGGGCAGGTGCGTTGGACATGTCGGTCAGAACGGAAATGATAGGCAGGGTTCAGTAAATACCCTGTCCGTGCGCAAAACCATGATGCGCATCACAGCAGCCGAACAATTGACGGGGACAGCCCGGGGCAGCCGAATCAGCTAGCGCTCAGGGCCAGCCCGGCGGCGCGCCGGCCGCTGCGGACGGCGCCCTCGAGCGTCGCCGGGTATTCGGCCCAGCTGTAGTCGCCGGCCAGGAACAGGCGCGGGGCGAGCCTTGTCGGCGGGCGCGGGAGATTGGGGCGGCAGCTGAAAGTCGCCCGCTTCTCGCGGATCACCCGGTGCCAGCCGAGGTCTTGGCCGAGATCCAGTTCGTCGGCTAGTTGCCGGGCCAGCGCGCGATCGTCGAGCGCCTCCCAGTCGCCGTGGCCGCTGAGCACGAAGGCCAGCAGGCCGTCGCCGCGATCGACCACCCATTGCCCGCAGGGGCCGGGCAGGCTGAGCAGCGGGAAGGGCAGGCGGGTCTCGGCCGAACACTGCAGGTAGACGGTGGCGATCGGCTCGTAGTCGATGCTGCCAGCCAGTGCCGGCCAGAGCCGGCCGGCATGCTGCGGCGCGGTGGCGACGATGGCGGCGGCGAAGTCCTCGCCGTCGATGGTCACCGCCTTGACGCCGGCATGCAGGCTGCGGACCCGGGTGTTGGGGCGCAGCGTCGCACCATGCTCACTTAGCCAGCCGGCCGCCGGTTCGGCCAGCAGACGGCCAAAGTCGCAGCGTGGCAGCAGCAGGTCGGTGTCTTCGCGGTGCGAACTGCCCAGGCTGTCGCGCAGCACGTTGGCGAACAGCTGGGCCGAAGCCCGCTCGGCCGGGGTATTCAGCGCGGCCAGGCAGAGCGGTTGCCACAGATGCTGGCGCAGCTGGCCGGTCTGGCCGGCGGCATCGAGCCATTCGGCGACGGTGCAATCCGCGTCCAGGCGGAAGCCACGGGCCTTGATGCCCTGCATCCAACGGGCGGTGCGCAGTTTTTCACCGAGCCCGACGCCGCGGGCGGCGAGCAGCCCCCAGGCGACGTTCAGCGGCGCCGGCAGTTTCGGCAGGGCAAGGCGGAAGCCGGCGTTGTTGACGACCTGCAACGGGTGGCGGGCCAGCAGTTGGTCCGGATCGGCGCCGACCCGGCGCATCAGGGCCTGCGTCTCGCGGTAGGCGCCGAGCAGGATGTGCTGGCCGTTGTCCAGCCGGCGGCCGTCTAGTTCGACGCCACGGGCACGGCCGCCGAAGACGCGGCCGGCTTCGTATAGCGTAGTGGCGATGCCAGCCTCCGTCAGCTCGACAGCGGCGGCGAGTCCCGCCCAGCCGCCACCGATGACGGCGACGCGCATGCCGCTCAGCCCTTGACCCAGGTCTTGGTGGCCAGCCACAGCTTGCGCACCGGCGTCAGCGCGATGCGCTGGTGCAGCACCTGGAAGTTCTCGGCGCGGATCTCGTCGAGCAGGGTGCGGTAGATCGCCGCCATGATCAGGCCCGGGCGCTGGTTCTTGCGGTCGATTGCCGGCAGTTCGGCGAAGGCCTGGCTGTAGTACTGCTGCGCGCGGTCGTACTGGAACTGCATCAGCGCGGTGAAGTTGTCGGAGTACTTGGCGTTGAGGATGTCGGCGGCCGGCACGTTGAACTGCTTGAGTTCGTCCATCGGGATGTAGATGCGGCCACGCCGGGCGTCCTCGCCGATGTCGCGGATGATGTTGGTGAGCTGGAAGGCCATGCCCAGGTCGTGCGCATATTTCTGCGTCTGCCGGTCCTGGTAGCCGAAGATTTCGGCGGCCAGCAGGCCGACCACGCTGGCGACACGGTAGCAGTACAGCGACAGGCCCTTGAAGTCGAGGTAGCGCGACTGCTGCAGGTCCATCTCCATGCCGTCGATGATTTCCAGCAATTGCTCGGCGGGCAGGTTGAACTGGCCGCTGACGCCTTGCAGGGCCTGGCCGACCGGGTGCTGCGGCTGGCCGTTGGCGACGCGGTCGATTTCCTGGCGCCACCAGGCGAGCTTGGTCGAGGCGATGGAGATGTCGTGGCATTCGTCGACGACGTCGTCAACCTCGCGGCAGAAGGCATACAGCGCCATGATGGCGCGCCGGCGTTCGACGGGCAGGAACAGGAAGCTGTAGTAGAAGGAGGAGCCGCTGGCGGCGCACTTCTCCTGGCAGTAGTTGTCTGGATTCATGGCGTTACATTGTAAGGGAGCGGCCGCACAGAACGGCCCAGTCCCACGTGGCGAGTTTCGGTCGGTGGCGGAATACGTCGCCGCGCACCTGGCGGATGCGTTCGAGGATGCGCAGGCCGCCCTGCACGGTCAGGCGGATTTCCCAGCCGAGCCGGCCGGGCAGGGCGTGGGTCAGTGGTGCGCCGCGCCGCATCAGGGCGCGTGTCCGGTCGGTCTGAAAGTCGAGCAGGGCCGCCCACTGCGCCGACCAGAGGCCGTCGGCGATCATGTCCTCGGTGATGCGGAAACGTTGCAGGTCGCTCTGTGGTAGATAAACGCGGTCCTTCTGCCAGTCGATGGCGACGTCCTGCCAGAAGTTGATCAGCTGCAGCGCGCTGCAGATGCAGTCCGACTGCTCCAGATGTTCCGCTTCGGTGCGGCCGAACAGATGCAGCACCAGCCGGCCAACGGGGTTGGCCGAGCGGCGGCAATAGTCGATCAGTTCCGGGTAGTCGGCATAGCGCTTCTTGACCACGTCCTGGGCGAAGGCGTCGAGCAGGTCGCGGAATAGCTGGATGGGTAGCGCATGCCGGTAGATGATTTCGGCCAGTTCGACGAACAGCGGCGTCTGCGGCGTTTGTCGCGCGGCGATGCGGTCGAGTTCGGCCTGGTAGGCGTCGAGGTCGGCCAGACGCTGCTCCGCCGTGGCGTCGCCCTCGTCGGCAATGTCGTCGGCGCTGCGGGCGAAGCGATAGATGATTTCGATCGGCCGACGCAGTTTGGCCGGGACGAGCAGCGAGGCGACGGGGAAGTTTTCGTAGTGATCGACCGGCATGGGGCGGCAAGTATAGGGGCTGAGGGGCGGGCAGTGTTAGAATGCGCGCCGCCTGCCCAGGTGGCGAAATTGGTAGACGCACCAGATTTAGGTTCTGGCGCCGCAAGGCGTGGGGGTTCGAGTCCCTTCCTGGGCACCATCATGAATCAATTGGTTAGGCCGTATCTGGCTACCATTGATTGCCGGGAAATTTTCCCAAAACTTCCCAAAACTTCCCCAAGGTTCTTGCCAGCAAGGCATTGCGCTTGGGGCGACTTGTGATTGTTGCTCTGCTTGCGGTAGCTAGTGTTACCGGGGGCGGCCAGCCGAAGCCAGCAGGGTCGAGTTTTTTTCCGGCCCTTGGGCCGGGTCGTTTCGAGCCATTTTACTAAGCCCTGCGCACCTTGAACCACGCGGCATAGAGCGCCGGAACGAAGCCGAGGGTCAGCAGGGTGGCCACGATCAAGCCACCCATGATGGAGATCGCCATGGGCCCCCAGAAGACGCTTCCCGTTAGTGGAATCATGGCGAGGACTGCCGCGGCGGCTGTCAGCACGACCGGGCGGGTACGCCGCACCGTGGCCTCCACGATGGCCTGCCAAGGGTGATTGCCGGCGCCGATGTCGCGTTCTATCTGGTCGACGAGGATCACGGAGTTGCGCATGATCATGCCGCTCAGGGCGATTACCCCGAGCAGCGCCACGAAGCCGAAGGGCGCATTGAAGGTCAGCAAGGCCGGCACGACGCCAATCAGGCCCAGGGGGGCGGTCATGAAGACCATGAGCATCCTGGAGAAACTCTGTAGCTGCATCATCAGGAAGGTCAGCATGACGACGAGCATCGCCGGGAAAATCGCCAGCAAAGCCAAATTCGACTTGTCTGCCTCCTCGATGGCGCCTCCCTTCTCGATCCGATATCCGCTCGGCAGGCTGTCGAGCACCGGCTGTAGCGACGGCCAGATCTGCTCGGTCGCATAGGGCCCCTGGACGCCGTGCGCCAGGTCGCTGCGTACAGTGATGGCCATATTGCGGTTCCAGCGCCACAGCACAGGCTCCTCGAAGGTCGGCTCGATACGGGCAATCTGCGACAGCGGCACGACGGCGCCGGTGCGCGAGAACAGATTGATGTCGCCCAGGCCTTCCAGCGTCTTCCGCTCGCCTGCTTCGGCGCGCACCACGACATCGATCAGTTCCTCGCCGCGGCGGATTTGCGTCACCGGCGCCCCGGAGAGGACTGTCTGCAGCGCCCCCGAGACCTCGGCAGAGGAGAGACCCAGCAGCCTGGCCTTGTCCTGGTCGACGCGGACCCGCAGCGTACGGACGCGCTCGTTCCAGTTGAGTTGGGTGTCGCGTACCAGGGCGCTTTCCCGCACGATATCCCGTACCCGATAAGCAATACTCCGCACGGTGTCGGGATCCGGGCCGATGACGCGGAACTGGACGGGGAATCCCACTGGCGGCCCGAATTCAAGCCGTAGCACCCGGCCGCGCACCAGCGGCTGTGCCTCGTCGCGGGCGAAATAGTCGAGCAGGCGGGCGCGCAATGCCTCCCGTGCCTCGGTATTGGCCGTCATGATGACAAACTGAGCGTAGCCGGGATTGGGCAGTTCCGGTTCCAGAGACAGGTAGAAACGCGGCGCCCCGGCACCGGTATAGACGGTGAAGTGCCGGGCATCCGGATCCTCCGCCAGGACTTTCTCGAACAGCATGACCTGCTCCTGCGTCGCGGCGAAGGAGGCTCCTTCCTTCATGCGCAGTTCGACCATCAGTTCGGGTCGCGATGCCGTCGGGAAGAACTGCTGCTGCACCAGGCTCATGCCGAGGCCGCTGAGGAGGAACACGGCGCCGGTTGCGCCCAAGACCTGCCAACGGTGTTCAACACACCAGTCGACCGCGGTGCGCAGGCGACGATAGGCTGGCTTCCCGTAGGGATCGGCATGGCTGCCAGTCGCCATGGCCGCCGGCAGCAGCTTCACCCCCAGGTAGGGCGTGAACACCACCGCGACGAACCAGGACGCGACCAGCGCCACGCCGACGACCCAGAAAATTCCCCCCGCGTACTCGCCGGAGATCGATTTGGCGAACCCCACAGGCATGAATCCCGCCACGGTGACCATGGTGCCGGTCAGCATCGGGAATGCCGTCGAGGTATAGGCAAAGGTTGCCGCCTTGGCCCGATCCCAGCCTTCCTCCATTTTCACGACCATCATTTCGACGGCGATGATCGCGTCGTCGACCAGCAGGCCGAGGGCGATGATCAGCGAACCGAGCGAAATCCGGTCGAGGTTCCAGCCGGCCAGATACATGACCACCAGTACGATGCCCAGTACCAGCGGCACGGAGGCCGCGACCACCACGCCAGCGCGACGCCCCAACGACAGGAAGGAGACGGCCAGCACTATGGCGAGCGCTTCCAGGAAGGACTTCTCGAATTCCCAGACCGATTCCTCGACCACCTTCGGCTGGTCGGCATACTTTTCCAGCGTAATACCCGCCGGCAGGCCGGCCTGGATTATCGCCATCCGCTCGTCGACCGACTGCCCAACCTTCAGGATGTTCGCATTGGCCGTCATGGTGGTGCCGATCACCAGCACCGGATGGCCGTTGTGACGGATCGCATAGGTCGGCGGATCTTCGAAGCCGGCGCGGACGGTCGCGATATCGGATAGCCGCACCAGCCGGCCGCCCGCCTCGATGCTGACCTTGGCGACATCCGCGGCACTGTGCAGGGCGCCGTCGACCCGGGCGAACACCCGGTCGGAGCGGGTGTCAACCGCTCCGGATGGACTCATCAGGTTCTGCCGCGCCAGGGCGTCGATCACCTCCTGGGGCGTCATGCCCAGGGCGGCAAGCCGCTTGCTGGACAGTTCGACGAATACCTTCTCGGGCTGCTTGCCCAGAATATCGACCTTGCTCAGCGTCGGCACGCCCTGGAGCTCGACCTTGATCTTCTCTGCGTATTCGAGAAGTTCCGCCATCGTCAGCCCGTCGCCCTGCAGTGCGTAGAGGGACATGTAGACGTCGTTGAACTCGTCGTTGAAGTAGGGGCCGCGCACGCCATCGGGCAACTCCTGCCGGGCGTCGCCGATCTTCTTTCTCGCCTGGTACCAGGCATCGGCGAGCTCCTGCCGCGCCAGGCCGCCCTTCATCCGCAAGGTGATAGCGCCATAACCCTGACGGGAAAACGTCTTGACGTAGTCGAAGCCGTTAAGTTCGCGCAGTCGGCGCTCCATACGGTTCATCACCTGATCCTGGACTTCCTGGGCGGTGGCGCCGGGCCAGATAACAACCGCCGTCAGGAAGGGAACATTGAAGTTCGGATCCTCCGAGCGGCCGAGCCGTGTGTATGAGAACACGCCGGCGACGATGATCGACAGGATCATGAACAGCACCATGGGCCGATGGGTGACCGCCCAGGCCGAGAGGTTGAATCCTTTCACAGCCGGCTCCCCGGTGCGCTTGCCGTGGCCGCCTGAACGGGCGCCATGCCGAGGTTCATCCCGCTGGCACTACGCTCAACAGCAACAACCTCAAGCCCGGGCGTCAGCTTCTGGATGCCCGCCGTTACCACCTTCGTGCCATCCGGCAAGCCCCGCACCAGCACCGCCTCGTCCGTATAGCGGATAACCTCCACCGGCTGCGCCACGAGCTTGCTGCCACCGCTGGCTACCTGCCAGACCATGCTCGTGCCATTGGTTTTCCAGATGGCAGTTGCCGGCAGCACGGCCGCAGGCTCAGCATCCTTCGCCGCCAGATGCAGCTTGGCCGTCATGCCGAGTTGCAGCGCCGGCGACTTGTCCAGGATGCTGAAGCGGGCCCGGAAGGTGCGGGTTTGAGCCGCGGCCGCGGGAGACAGCTCCCGCAGCTTGAGCTGAACAGCGAGGCCCGGCGCGTCCCAGAAGCTTGCCGATGCTGATAAAGAATGCGCACTGCCAGCCATTTCCTCCGGCAGGTCGGCCACCACCTCCAGTTCGGAGGGCTTGACAATGGTCACGATGGGCTGGCCCTCGGTGACGATCTGGCCAGCCTCGAAGCGTACCGCCGTGATCACGCCGTCGAATTCGGCAACGAGGGTCGTGTATTTCGCCCGGTTGCGCGCCAGCTCGAGCTGGTGCGAGGCCTGTGCCTGGCGGGCCGCTGCCGCGTCCGCCCTGGCTTTCTGCCGTTCGTGGTCGGCTATTGCAACGGAATTGTCAGCTAACAGGCGCCGGAAGCGGGCCTCATCCGACGCAGCCTGCTCGGCATCCACCCGCATCGTCTGCAACTGTTCCTCTGCGGCACGCACCGCAAGTTCGTAATCGGCCGAATCCAGATGGGCAAGAGGCTGTCCGGCGACGACGCTCTGGCCGACTTCCACCATCCGGGCCACCACCTTTCCTCCGGTCCGGAAGCCCTGCTCGGATTCATGCCGTGCGCGCACGACGCCCGTGAAGGTCCGCTCATATCCGCCGGAAACGTTATGCGTCGTTACGACGAGGACGGGGTGCGGCTTCTGTTGTGGTAGCGACTTTTCGCCGCAAGCGGAAAGCACCGTTGCAAATGCGAGGACGATTGCTGTCCTTACCGTCAATCGGCACGAGACGCGTGCCTGCTCGAATGTCCCGATCATTGATTAACTCCAGAAGATGAATTTGCCGCAATTGGCGCATGGGTGGCGGCAGGCAGAGCCTGCCAGCCGCCACCCAAGGCCTTGTAGAGTTGGACGTAGTCGATTGCGCGCTGCGCATTACTTTCGGCAAGCGTCAGTTCGGTGGCGAGCCGGGCCCGCTGCACGTCGAGCAGTTGCAGGAGGTCAATCTGCCCCTCGCGGAACAACGAGCTTGCATGTGCGACGGCCCGTTCTCTTTCCGCTGCCGCAGCCGTCAGCGAATCCACGCGTTGCCGTTCGCCCGCCAATGCGGCAAGGCTGCTCTCGACATCTTCGATTGCGCCGAGGATGGCCTGTTCGTAGGACAGCAGGGATTCACTTTCACGAGCGGACTGGGCATCGATTCCTGCCTGGATGCGCCCGGCGTTGAATATCGGAAGCACGAAAGCCGCCGCTACATTGGAATAGTGCGATGCCGACAGGCTTGGCGCGTCGTTGAGCGTCAGTTTCTGAGTGCCGAACAGGGCGCTCAGGAATATTTTGGGGAAACGGTTTGCCTTTGCCTCGGACAGACGAGACGACTCGGCCGAGAGGCGTTGCTCGGCAGCCAGGAGATCGGGCCGGCGCCTCAGCAAATCCGCCGGTTGGCCAGTAAATGGCGCTGTTGGGGCATTCCAGTGAAATTGGTCTGCGGCCGCATGAAGTTCCGGGACCGGCATCGAGGCGTCAGAACCCGTGAGCACGGCAATGCGACTCTCGGTGACCGCCTTCAACGTCCGCAATTGCGGCAGAGAGGCTTCCATGGTGGATGTCTCGCCGGCGGCTCGGGCGACATCGAACTCGCTCGCCATGCCTTCCCGATAGCGACTGCGCGTCAGGCGCTCCGTGTCGCGTTGCGTTTGCAGCAGGGCTTCCAGAATCTCCAGGCGCTGCCGGGCGCCGTGCCAAATAAAATATTGCCGTGCGACTTCACTCACCGCGATCAACTGGGCGCCGGAAACGCCAAACGTGGCTGCTGCCGCATCTTTCTCCGCTGCGCTTGCCGCCGCCCTGTTTCCACCGAACAAATCAATCTCCCAAGCGACCTCCACACCGGCGCGCGTAGCCTTGGTGTCAGGCATCGATCGTTTGACTGTCGTGGGCAGGCCGGTTTGGCTATCGGATCGGGATGCCGTCACATCGAGGCTCGGGAACAACCGCGATTCGGTCGCTATGCTTCCGGCTCGCGCCTGTTTTGCCCGTTCTACGGCAATCCGGATGTCGTGGTTCGCTACGGCCGAGCGTTCTACAAGGTGCGCTAGTTGCTCGTCCCCGAACTGCCGCCACCACTGAAGATCGGCCAATGGCTCATCTGGCTGCAGGGCTCCCGCATGGCTAAAGGCCGGGCTGAGCGGAATGCTCGGCATCGGCACATCGGGATTGCCGGCACAACCACCCAACGCAAGTGCAACCGAGAGGAGGGTGGTCCTTGCGAGATAGGTTGTTTTGGCGGTAAGGATTATGTGTTCCATGGGTGTCGTGGTTTGATATACTGAACGGTGTAGTAAACATTATCGACATTCATTTACTGAACGGTCAAGTAAACAATGGAAGCAAGCATTTCCAAGCGCGGACGGCCGCGCGACCCTGGGCGAGTAAAGCGGGTTTTGGACGCAGCAGCGGGACAATTTATTGAGCATGGCTTCGCACGGGCAAGCGTGGACGCAATTGCAAAGCTATCCGGCGTCTCCAAGGTGACGATCTACAGCTATTTCCCGACCAAGGAGGAACTGTTCGCGGCCGCCGTTGGCAGTTCCACCGATGAAGTCTTTGCCTCATTGCCTCCCGGAGCGCTGGACCCCGACAATCCCGAGGCGGCCCTGGCAATGATCGGGGAGTCATTCCTGAAACTGAACCGCTCAGATAAGGTGGTTGGGGCGTTCCGCATGATGTTCGCCGCTGCCAATGAACATGTTGATCCCGGCGAAATGTTCTACCGGGAGGGGCCCGCTAAACTGATTGGCCAGGTCGCAGAATATCTTCGTGCGGCGAATGCAACCGGCAGCCTATCCGTCCCGGCCCCCGAAGAGGCCGCCGACCAGTTTTTGTCCCTGTTCCTGGGCGGGGCGCACATTCGGGTGATGCTGGGTCTGGGGCAACCGAAGGCGAGCGAGGATTCCCATCTGGTGCAGGTGAACGTCGCGCTTTTCCTCCGCGCCTTTCGCGACTGATCGTTGTTGGCTGATGAGCGGGGATTTTCGGCTGAAGGGGGCAATGTCTCAGCCCCCACGCCAGAGGAAAGATCCACTGCCATCAGGCATTCACATCAACGACAACCCGTCCGCGAACCTGTCCATCAAGTAGTTTGGTGGCCGTGGGAATGGCCTCTGCGAGACCAATTTCATGGGTGATCAGGTTCAGTTTGGCAATATCCAGGTCGGTACCCAGACGTTGCCAGGCAACAAGACGGTCGGCGCGTGGGCACATGACGCTATCAACCCCGACAAGCGTCACGCCGCGCAGGATGAAAGGGGCGACAGTCGCCGGGAAATCCATGCCACCGGCTAGACCGCAGGCGGTCACGATGCCGCGATACTTGGTTGTCGCGCATACATTGGCCAACGTATGACTGCCGACGACATCGACGGCACCGGCCCAACGTTCCCGGCCAAGTGGTTTGCCCGCGGAAGAGAACGCCGCTCGCTCCAGAACCTCGCTGGCGCCCAAGCTCTTGATGTAGTCACTTTCCGCCAGGCGCCCACTCACGCCAACGACGGTATAGCCAAGTTTTGACAGAATGGACACGGCAACGCTACCAACGCCGCCAGCAGCCCCGGTGACCAGGATTTCTCCTTGGTCTGGCGTGACACCGTGGCGCTCAAGCGCCAGCACACACAACATTGCCGTATAGCCGGCAGTACCGATGGCCATGGCTTGCTGAGGGGTAAATCGGGACGGCAAGGGAACCAGCCATTCCCCTTTCAGACGAGCTTTTTGAGCCAATCCGCCCCAATGACCTTCGCCGACTCCCCAACCATTCAGCAGCACGGCGTCGCCGACCCGATACGATGAGTGGCTGGATTCTTCGACCGTGCCGACCAAATCGACGCCGGGAACCATCGGGAACTTGCGAACCACCGGGCCTTTGCCGGTAATGGCCAGGCCATCTTTGTAGTTGAGGGTTGAGTGACTGACGCGTACGGTCACGTCGCCTTCCGGAAGTTGGGACTCATCAACATCCTTGAGGCTTGCGCGGTAGCCGGTTTCGTCCTTCTCAATCACGATTGCTTTAAACATTTTTCACTCCTTGTAAGACCAGACCGATCGTCTATTGGGCATGTCGCGGAGCCTGGCCGCTGCCGGGAAATGCCCAGCCAGGCTCAGGCTTTCATCAATAATCGGTGTAGCCCTTTTCTCCCGGCGTGTAGAAGGTCGCGAAATCGGGCGCAACCAGCTCCTGGTCTGACTTGAGCTTGGCGACCAGATCGGGATTCGAGATGAACGGGCGACCGAAAGCCACCAGGTCGCCGCGCTGCGCCTCGAGATCGACATTCGCTCGCGCGGCATCGTAGCCACCGGAGAGAATGTATTGCCCGTTGAAGGCGGCACGGATTTTGGCCTTCAAGACGGGACTGACTTCCGGCGCGCCCATGGCGCTGTGATCCACGATATGGATGTAGAGCAGGCCGAGCGCATTCAACGCGTCGATCAAACGCAGGTACACCGCATCCATCTCGGCATCCGGCACCTGCGCGTTGAATACGCCGTAAGGCGAGATGCGCATGCCGACGCGCTCGGCGCCAATGGCGGCGACGCATGCCTTGGCGACTTCGACGGCGAAGCGGATGCGGTTGTCGACGCTACCGCCCCAGCGGTCGTGGCGCTGATTGGCGGCGGTGTTGAGGAATTGGTCGATCAGGTAGCCATTGGCGCCATGCAACTCGACGCCATCGAAACCGGCCTGCATGGCCAGCTTGGCCGAGGCCGCATATTCGGCGATGCTCTGGGCGATATCCGCCTCGCTCATTTCGCGTGGCACGGGATGCGGCTGCATGCCGTCGGCGTCGGTCCACATCTCGCCCGGCACGGCGACTGCCGAGGGCGCCAGGATGCTGGCGCCGGCCGGCAGGTTGGCGGGATGGCTGACCCGTCCGGTATGCATCAGTTGCACGAAAATCCGGCCACCGGCCTGATGGACGCCCTCGGTAACGCGTTTCCAGCCCGCCACCTGTTCCTCGTTGAACAGGCCGGGAATGCGCGCATAGCCCAGGCCGTTGGGCGATGGCGAGGTGCCTTCAGTAATGATCAGTCCGGCCTCCGCCCGCAAGCGGTAATACTGTTCCATCAGCGCATTGGGCAGGTTGCCGATTGCGCGGCTACGCGTCAGCGGCGCCATGACGATGCGGTTCTTCAGCGGCAGACTGCCGAGTTGGGTGGGGGTGAATAGGGTGCCGTTCATAAAACTTCTCCTGGGTATCGAGTTCGGATCGAGTCGTTTAGGGGTCAAAGCGCCAGCAGTCGCGGCGCTGGCTGGCCGGTTTGCGTCGCGGCGAAGAGCGCCGAACGCGCCGTGTCGTAGCGCTCCCAGAGACCGGTATCGGCCATCGATGGCCAGGTGACCGGCTCGCCTTGATCGAAACCAGCCAGCGCGGCATCGACCAGGTGCTCGGCCGACATGACGGTTTCTTGCGGCAGCGCAGCCAGCGGCACCCCGGAGATGTCCCAGAGATCGGTGGCGGTGGCGGCGGGCAGCACCACTTGAACTCTGACGTCGGTACTCGCCAGTTCCTGCTGCAGGCCGCGACTGAAATTGAGCACGAAAGCCTTGGTGCCGCTGTAGACGGAACTCACCGGCAGCGCATGCACCGCCAGTACCGAGGCGATATTGATGATGGCGCCTTCGTTGCGTTCCTTGAACGCAGGCAGTACGGCATGCGTCAGCCGCGTCAGGGCGGTGATGTTCAAGGCGATCTGCGCCAGGGATTCTTGCACCGGCGTCTCGGCAACCGAGCTCAGCCGGGCAATGCCGGCGTTATTGACCAAGACCCGGATGGCGGGATTGCCGGCGAGAACCGTTTCCAGACGTGCGAGATCGTTTTCCTTCTCGAGGTCGGCGACGAGCGTTTCAGCCTTGATGCCGTAAGCCTGCTCAAGCTTGGTGGCGAGATTCTGCAGGCGCTCGCCGCGCCGGGCGACGAGCAGGAGGTCATAGCCGCGCCGGGCCAGACGATCGGCATAGACGGCTCCGATGCCGGAGGAGGCACCGGTGACAACAGCGATTTTTTGGGATGAGCTCATGGTTTTGTCCTTAAAGTTAACTGCCGGCCCGGAATAGCGGCTGGCCATATTGGTCACAGCTTGACGACGACCTTGCCTTTGGCACGGCCGGTTTCGACGTAATCCATCGCTTCCCGGGTCGATGCGAACGGGAAGACCCGGTCCACGACCGGGCGGATGACCCCGGAGTCGATCAGCGCGCTGATCTCGCGCAACTGGGCGCCGTTGGCTTTCATGAAGTGGAAGGAAAAGCTGACCTTGTTGCGCTTTGCCTTTCTTCGGATGCCCAAGCTCAGCAGGCGCATGATCGATTTCAGCCACCACGGCGCCCCGATTTCTTCGCCGAAAGCCGGATCGGGCGGGCCGGAAATCGAAATGAGTTGGCCGCCGGGTTTCAGTACGCTCAGGGATTTGGCAAGCGTCGCGCTGTCCTGGCTGTTCAGGACGACGTCGTAGCCCTGCAGGATCTTTGCGAAATCGTCCTTCTTGTAGTCGATGACGACATCGGCCCCGAGGCGCTTCACCCAATCCACATTCGCCGTGCTGGTCGTCGTCGCGACGAAGGCCCCGAGATGCTTCGCCAGCTGGATGGCAAAGGTCCCGACGCCGCCGGAGCCGGCCTGGATAAAGACCTTCTGCCCCGGCTTGAGCTTCGCCCTTTCGACCAGTGCTTGCCAGGCGGTCAAGCCGACCAGCGGGATCGAAGCGGCTTCTTCCATGGTCAGCGCTTTGGGCTTGAGCGCCAGGGAGCTTTCCTTGATCGCAATGAGTTCGGCGAAAGCACCGATGCGAAAGTCATCGGGCCGGGCGTAGACCTCGTCACCACGCTTGAATTGCCGCACGCGCGGCCCGACCCGGACCACGACGCCGGCCACGTCATGGCCCAGGATCAGCGGCAAGCGGTAGGGCAGGATGAGCTTGAATTCGCCGCTCTTGATCTTGGAATCCAGCAGATTGACGCCCGCCGCGTGCACCTGGACCAGTACTTCGTCATCGCGCAGTTCCGGCGCCGGCATGTCGCCCAGGTGCAGACGGCTCTTTTTCCCATAGCGTTCGAGAATGAATGCTTTCATCAGCTTCTCCAATTCGGCTTAGTCGGCGAGGAAGTCGAGAACCGCCGGCACAAAAGCCTGGTGGTGCTGAAAGACGCCGCCGTGCCCGGAATCCGGATAGATCGTCAGCTGGGCATTCGGCAGACGGCGCGCCATGTCGGCCGAAAGGCTGCTGGCGACCATCAGGTCATGGTCGCCGTTGGCGACGAACACCGGTTGCGTAATCAGCGAGAGGTCGTCGGGCGCACTCATTCCCGCCGTTCGGATGGCCTTCAGTTGGGCGCGCCGGGCCTGCAGGGAAATAGGCTGGTCACGGTCCTCGGTGCGTTCCTTCAGCCGGGAGAAATAGTCTTTCGCGGCGCGCTTGCCCTCCGGGGTCCGGGGGAAGAACAGGAAATTCCGCGGATCGCTCAGCGTCAGCGCCGCCTTGAGGTAAGCGGTGACGGCGATTCTGTTAATCTCGTCGATCCCGCCGCCGCCCCGAGGGCCCGTTCCGGCCAGGACCATCCGCCGCACCAGATCGGGGGCCTGCAAGGCCACCATTTGCGCGACACCGCCGCCCAACGAGAAGCCGAGCAGGTCGACCTTCTTGAGTCTCAGCGCACGAATGAAAGCGATGGCATCCCGCCCCATTGCCTCGATGTTGTCCGGCACCGATCCGCCCGAGGCACCGACCCCGCGGTTGTCGAACGCGATCACCCGACGCTGCGCGGCGATGCCGTCGATCACCCGCGGATCCCAGTCATCGAGCACGGCCATCAGGTGGTGCAGGAAGATCACCGGCACGCCGGAAGCGGGACCGAGTTCGCGATAGGCGAAAGACACGCCGCCCACGTCGATCCGGCGGGTCGGCACATTTTTCCACGTCACATGGCTCATCGGCCGCGCCGCCGTGGCTTTGCCGATGCCTGAAGAGGCGCCAGTCACCAGGGCGATATCCATATCGTTCTTGCTCATCAATCAAATCTCCGTGCGGGGTGGATTGCCGGTCGTCGAGGTGTTACTATCAAATTGAAATGAACGATACTACCAATTTGAAAGTAAGTCACTATCAAATGAGTATGAACGACGAAAATAGTTGCAATGACCCCTGTCCGATCGCGCGCAGCCTGGCTTTCGCCGGTGACGCGTGGAGCATCCTGATCCTGCGCGATGCCCATGCCGGCCTGACGCGCTTCGACCAATTCCGGAAAAGCCTGGGCATCGCTCCGACGATGCTGACCCGCCGGCTGGCGACGCTGACGGAGGAGGGGTTGCTGGAGAAGCGGCGCTACTCGGAGCACCCGCCGCGTGAGGAATATCTGCTGACCGCGGCAGGGCGCGATTTCCTGCCGGTGCTGTTCATGATCGGCGCCTGGGGGCGCCAACATCGGGGCGGCGGCGAGTTGGTGCGTTTCTTCGACGCTGAAACGGGAACAGAAATTAAAGCGGTGGCCGTGGATGAAGTCACCGGGGCGAAAATCGGTACGCGCCCGATACGCATGGTCACGCCAGATGAAAGCTGACGGGTGATTTGATCGACCGGATTGCTTCCGACGTGTTCGTCGATGGTGAGAGTAGGCCGTGGAGCACCAAACCTCACCACAGTCAGCAATTGGCTTGCTGACATTGCTACCGAGAACCGAGGCCACTCAACGGCAGCAATGACCGAGGACCGGAAGTCGGCCGAAGCTGCCTGTGACCCTCCCAATAAATGTGCCCGGTTCTGATTGCAGACCAGCCATTCGTTTTTCGAATTAGGTAACTACCTGGCTACGTCAGCTTAGGAGGCACAATGCTACTCAAAGCCGAGACGATATCGGGCGACTCCTAGGCAATCGATAGCTATCGTTATTCATGCCTCATGAGGGCGGCGCTCCCGAGCGCATGGCGCAAATCGTTGAAACAGCCTATGGCGAACCTTTCAGCCAGTTCTTTAGCAAAAGATAAGGAATTTCAGGCGGCTGGCGTCACGAAATCGTCCCGCATCCTGAACGCGGCTGAAGAGCCGCTCTCGACAAGAACATCGAGCACATACAGGATAGCCTCGCGCAGGGCCGGATTGCGCTTAAGTTCCAGCGGCCGTGCGTAGACATGCCGCTGGAGAAGAGCTTCGACCATGAAGACGGTGTTGGACTCGCGCAGCATATCGGCGGGATTTCCGCGCCTGAGCGCGCTCGCGATTCGCACAAAGGCAGCTGGCATGGAACGCTCGCCGATGTGATAGAGGAAACGGACGTAGCTGTCCAGCACGATCCAGACCGGCGGCAACGCGTCGAAGAGCGCGTCGACGTTGTGGGCATAGCCTTCTAGGCTCCGCCAGTGCCTCACGCTGTCCTTCCACCACGCAGTCAGGAAGATCGTCGACAGCACTTCGCTGCCGTGCGGATGCTCACTGTCGAGGTGCCCGAGCCACTTGGCGCGCTTGACCTGTTTGGCAAACAGGTTCCACAGGAACCAGTAGTGCGGTGTGTTGGGATTGCTGTCCTCGCTGGTCGTTAACCCCTGTATGACGTTATGGACCTCGCGCGGATGCTGGTCGACGGCATTGAGCATCGGCTGAAGGACTTGCTCGGCATCGGCGTCTGATGCCCGCATCGCAAATTGCTGAGTGCGGTCTGATATCGCCTGCTCGGTGTGAAAGTTCCTATCGCGCCGGTCGGGAGAACGATCGTGCTTACGGTTCCAGCACTCCACCAGGTTTTCGCAGGCGCGTCGGTGTGCGGCCACCGCCAGAGGCTCATTGGGTACCTGGCCGAGGATCGCGAGTACCTTCGCGTTCGCCTCGGCTCCGAATATCTCAGTGATGTCGAACCTGACGTGCGCATCTGCGGCGATTTCCCCCTCGATCCAGAACAGATCGCGTACGTATTCAGCCGCGGCTGCGGAGATCGACTCCGGTGTGTGCCGCTTGTCGTAACGCTTCCTCTTCTCGGCCTTCCAGTCGCGATCGGCAAGCGCAGCCTCCGTCGCGATGGCGTTGACGGAGCGAAGAGCAAGGGCGGGGTTCGCTGCCCAGAAACTGTCGCTAATACCCCATGTGGCGTACCAACGGACCTCGTTGATCGGATGTGTTAGCGCGGCAATAAAAGCCCGTCGCACGTGTGGTGTCTGGGCTTCCGTCAGGGGCTTTGATAGGAGAAGCGGCACGACGAAAGCACACGGGCGATCCGCAAGCATCGAGAACCGCTGCACGCGGTCAATGGTTCCCCACTGGTCCGCGTTCCTGGAGATTTCGGAGCAGATGACGTTGATGCACCACTCCTTCTCTTCCGGCAACATCTCGTCCCAGTGATCGCGGACGCAGACAGCGGCGACGAAGCCGGGAGCGTTGCGACTGTTGTCCGGATGTTCAGCAGCGCGGTCCATGCCCTTGGCACTTGCCAATTTCTCCCGCCACTGGGCAGGGTCGGCAGCGCCGGAGTCACGTTGGAAGATCTGGAGGCCCCAATTGTAGACACCTAGCCGGGCATTCATTTCGCCCAGACTCTTTGTGCTCTCGTCAATGAGTTGCTGGACTTCGGGAGCGGGAGGCTTGGGTTCGAGCAGGATGTAGTTTTTTTGAGGCCTCTCGCCGTCGGCCTCAGGTGTCTCGCACACTGCGGGCTGGGTTTCGGCCACGTCGTATTGCCGGAAGTCCATCCGGTGCAGTGCAAGCTGCCAGGTGAGGTCTTCCTTGTCGCCTTTCTCCGGCGCGTGCTGTTCCGCGATGTAGCTGTCGATGATGGCGTAAACCCGCGGTGCCAGAGGACCGAGTTGCAGGTTTGCGATAGCCGCTTCAACGTCTTGCCGACGGTGCGGCAGCGTATTCGACTTCTTCCGCTCCTCCTCGTATATCTTATTTTCGGCGTGGAGAGTCGGGAACAACCCCGTGAGGCTCGAGGTCTGGTGCTCGCCGGCCATACGGCTGCGGTCGATCTCGACATAGTCGCGCACCGACAACAGCACTAGAAGGGCCTCGCCTGACTGGTGAGGATGAGCGGTCGCCACGCTTGCGACAACGCCTGCGAGCGCGGCGGAATCGCTGCGCTGCAGGATTTCGAGGAGCACGGCGTCGAGCCCCTCGGGATGGGACTTGGCGTAATCGAGCAGCCATTTCTCGAAGGCCATCAGCAGCGACTGGAGCACATAAGGCCCGACGGTCATACCGCGGTACAGGCCCCAGAGGCGCGGGTTAACCCATTGCTTACGCGTCGTCCCGTCTTCGAACGTGAGCTCTACTTCCCAGGCGGGTTCGAGGCGGTCGCCAAGACGCGGATGCGCGTACCACTCGGCACTGTGATTGAAGACCTGGATCAGGAACTCAAACCCCTTTCTCGGGTGGTGCGTGAGCAGGTTGATCCACGGACCGCGGAAGGCACTGGCAGGGAAAAAATCGTGACGCAGGTGTTCCTTGATACCGAAGTAAAGGTCAACGTCGATGGACGAGTGGCCGTAGGGTTCCTCGCGCAGATACTCCTCCGTCGCGAGGAATGTATCCAGGGCGACGGAGATCAAAAGGTCCGGCAGGTCGCGCGCCGCGGGCGCGCCGTCGAGGCCCGCAAGAAGGATTTCCCGGAATTCTTCGGCGACGGGATCGCGGTGGCGTCCCTCCCGGATCCGCCCGCGCAGAACGGCTTCGAAGCGCGCGGGGTCGGCCTTCGGGATCTTCGCAATCACCTTAAGAGTGCGTTTTTGCGCATCGCCTCCCCTGTAGTGGTCAAAGCATGGGAGGAGCCAATGAGCAATGCCAGCGACATGTTCAGCCCCATCGATCTCCGGTGCCCACCAACTGACGCCGCGCACGGCATCCTCGATCAATGCGAGAAGTAGCGGTTCATCTTCCGGTCCGAAGCTGCCGATGTTGCGGTGGACCAGTCCCACGACGGTTGACCAGACCGCGCCGTCCGGCACGCTCAGGATGGAACTGTGGCCGCGCACGTCGGCAAGCCACACGGGCGACGTCACACAGGCGACGCGCAGGAGGTGGATGACCCGCTTGAGGATGACCCGATCGTGGGCGAGCAGCTCGGCCTCGTGCCGCGTCAGGAATTCAGACGCCGACGGTGCTTTCAGCAACGACACCAGCGTGTCGTCCCGGAACTGGGCGGGCACGTCGGCCTGGGCGATGGCCGCGCTGAACAGCCGGTCCGCTGCGGGCGCGTCACGGTCGACCAGTTCGGCAACCCACTTCCGGTAAGAGCGGCGGACCGCAGGATGGGGCCCTATCGCAGAGGACAAGGCCTTGAACGCGGTCTCATCCGTGAGGTGCTGTTCCTCGATCCATTGCAGGATGGCCCAGTCCTCGAGGACGTCGTGTGCCGTCGCCACGAGCAAAGCATTGCTTTCCGGCGAGACAACGAGGGAATCCTGTTTCAAGAGGGCGATGGCGGCAGCGTTGAGTCCCGTGGCAGGCACATAATCCGAGAGTGCGCGCGCCCTGCGCACCGCCAGCTCCTGCAACGCCTCCTCGCGCAGGCGCGGCATGCCGTTGGCAGGATTGTGGTCCGCGCGCACGATCTGCCGCCAGAAGACTGCGCGGAAATCGCGCTCGTTCTGCGGAAGTGGACGTCCCGCATCCCACGGAATCTGCAATGCCTTGTCGATGAAGTACGGATTGCGCAGGATCTCTCGCAGGGCGGGGTTGGCGAGCGGCACTGCCAGCGATGGAAAGGCGGCCTGGATCTCCTGCAATTCGGTGTCGTCAAGCGGCGGAATTTCGATAACCGCGTGATTAATCCCTGCCGCCTGGAGAAAACTAGCCTGCACCTGCTCCACGGAGTAATCGCGGCAGGTGATGAGGATACCGAGGCCGTTGTCGCCCTGGGCGAGCGTGATGAGATCGCTGAACGCGTCGCGCGTCGGCTTTTCGAGTAGGCGCTCGACGCTTTCGATCACGAGGACCTTACGGCCCTGCGCGCCAAGGATGGCCTGAAGCTCGGTGGCTCGCGCCGGAATCTGACTGTTGTGGAGTGTTTCGTCGATGTGAGCGACGGCGAATTCCTCCACCCTGAACCCAAAGGCGAAGAATTCACGGGACAGAAAGGCTACCGCTTCCTTGCCGATAACGGATTTGCCGCTGCCGGCTGGTCCCGTTATCAGGACGACTTGCTTCGCCTCGATGGCAGCAAGCACCTTTTGGATGATGCCAGGGCGTCGCAGATGGAAGGCAGTTCCGATCGTGGTGCGGATCTTCCGGAGCACAAAGTCAGTGTGGTTCTTCAGTGCCGTCAATACGAGCTGTTCGTTCGTGCCAACCTCGCCGTATGCGCGGACGAGAGCGGCTGGAAGGTCGGCGCGTTTCAGGCTCCGCGCCGCCGGACCGGACTCGCTCGCGAAGGTCAGAAGGGCGTCCCAGACGGCGTTCGCGCTCGAGACAGGATCCGGATCGGTCGACTTGAGGGCGAGCAGCGTCTTGATGTGCGCCTCGGTCTGGTGGGTGGAGGTGTGCAGGTCGAGGCTCAGGACGTGCAGCACGCGCAGGAAGGGCCACAAGTCTTTGGCGGTGACCGGCGTCCCTTCGAGTTTGGTGATGATCTCGCAAAGCTCGTTGCATTGATGGACGGACTTCTTCGAGATAAAGCCGTCGAGGGACAGCCGTCTTTCGAACTCATCGCCTTCAGCTGCGCCTCTGGCACAGTCGAGAAGCCCGACGAAATTCTCGAGGAGCGTGTTCGTGCCACGTAACGTCACTAGAACGAAGCGGTCGTGCTGTGGATTGAAAGGGTCGGCCTTCTTGAAATCCTTCCAGAAATCGCTAATGGCCTTCTTGCATTCGTCGTCGGCAGCACTGATGGTGAAGCTGCGCTTCACCTGCCCGACGAGGCGCGCAGTCGCCGCGCCTACGCGCGCGCAGACGACGAGGACGTCGTCCGTATTGAAGCCGAGATTTTCGGTCTGGAAATGGACTTCGGTTACGCCGGTATCTGTCAGGATCGGCGGGATGCTACGGACGAGCAGCTGAGCTAACCAGTACGCTGCGACGTGCTGCTCGAAGAACACACCTTCGCCGCCGGTGGAGATCGGACTTGAAACTCGCTTCTGGCTTGGGCCATTCATGCAATCCACCAAATGTTTCACTGTTTCGCTAGTCGGGGAAAAACCGCTCAAAAACTAGTTCGATGATGACATCATGCTAGCGGTTGTACGGCCCATCGGATGATTCCACGGATCAGGAAGGGTAGCAAGAACGCTGGATGCCTCATTGATTTGGCGGCGCTCCTACTGGGACTCCGGTCTGCGGCGGAAGCCGACGTAGCCAGGTAGTTACCTAATTCGAAAAACGAATGGCCAGTCTGCAATTAGAACCGGCCATTATTATTGGGAAGGTCACAGGCAGCTTTGGCCGAGGAGCTGACTGACAGCAGAGCTTCCTCGGCTGCTCCTTTCGCCGAGGTAATCACCTTCGCATTCAGCGGTATTTTTTGCTGTCTCTATGAATGCAGTTGGCTGGGCTGCATCCGCTTCTAACCCGGCAGGCAGGATGGTTACCCTTGGCCTGACAGCGCAACAAAGTACATGCCGCCTATCAGCGAGCAGACCACGACGATCCAGGTCTGGAAGGTCGCACGCCAGCGCCAGGGGGCCTTGCCCAGTTCCATGAAGTGGATCATGACCAGGCGGACCTTGAAGGCAGCGAGAAGCAGTATCACGGCGACCGTCCAGCGCCCGGCCAGGCCGTGGTGTTCGGCCAGCCAGGTGCCGCCCAGCGTGGCGACGACGAGGAGAAACCAGACGCCGAGCGCCTGGACGGGAGTGGTGTGGTTCATCGCGTCCCCAGCAAGTAGAGCAGTGGAAAAATGACGATCCAGAGCAGGTCGACCATGTGCCAGTAGAGCGCGCCGGATTCGATCAGGCCGAACAGCGGACCGTCGACTTTCTGGCGTCCGGCCATGAACCAGAGGACGGCCAGGGCCAGCATGCCGCCCAGGAAGTGCAGGAAGTGCGCACCGGTGAGGGCGTAATAGAACATGTAGAAATCGTTGGTGTGCATGGTGATGCCATGCCCGATCTTGGCGCTGTATTCGACCATCTTGGTCACGCCGAACCCGGCGCCGACGACGAAGGTGGCCAGCAGCCAGCCGCGCGTCGCCCGGGTCCGACCTTGCCGGGCGGCATTGACGGCGAACACCACGAATAGCCCGCTGGTGATCAGGATCAGCGTATTCAGTATGCCCAGCCACACATCGAGGCTGGCCGAGGATTGATCGAACAGCGCCAGCTGACCCGAACGCTCGACCATGAAGCCGGTGAACAGCATGGCGAAGACGATCATGTCGGCCAGGATGAAAACCAGGACGCCCGGTACGCGGGCTTCCGGGGTTTCAGTCACGTCCGCAGGTTCCGTTGCAAGTGCCGGCAACGAGTTTGAGTCGGCCATGGGCTTGGTCTCCTGTTTCAGGCTTTGGCCAGCAGCGCACTGCGTTCCTGCTCCAGGCGCGGGATGGCCTTGAATACGTAGTAGGTCACGATGACGATGTAGGCAAACCAGACGATGAACTCGACCCAGAAGTTCAGCCAGCCCTGGCGGGCAAACAGGCCGCTCTTGAAGAACGGCATCAGCAGCTCGAAGAGGAAGCTCAGGCCGGCCCAGATCGAGTACCAGCAAGCCCAGCGGGGGAACAGTGGTTGTTTACGCTGGTCGGTCAGCCCGGCGACGCCGATGGCGACCATCGGGATCGTGGTGATCGCGTAGAACATGTCGATCAGCAGCCAGCCCTGGTCGTAGAGCATCTGCAGCGTCACGGCGTCGAGCACGTCGGGCCGATAGGCGGCGGTCAACCAGAACACGGATGAGGTCACCAGCGGCACGACGGTCAGTCCGCCGCCCCACATCTGCAGCGTGGAGATCATGTTGTTTTCGTTCGGGTTGATCCATTCCATCACCTTGGTGATGGCCAGGGTCCAGGGTAGGTAAAGCACGCCGAACAACATGGCACCGGCCATGCCGGCACGCACTTCGTTGTAGTTGGTGCGGAAGTGTTGGGCCAGTTGCTCAGCCGTGAAGTCGGCCGGAATCGGCGGGATGTTGTAGCCCAGCACGCCCCAGCAGAAGATGAAGGCGGTAAGGAATACCGGTCCCATCGCGGCGCAGGCGCGCCAGTATTTGAAATAGGCGGCGTTGCTCATGTTGGCATTCATGGATTGTCTCCTCAGGTGAATGGACGCTTGCCGTCTGGTCGTGCAGGCCGGCACCCGTCCGTTGTCCGATGTCCCCGCCGGCAGAAAGTCCGGACATCGATGGAAGCGCCTTGTGAATGGGCGTTTCCAACGGTGCCAGACTATCCAGTCCGGTATGGTATGTATCAATACGTTTGCTGATTGTGCGATTTCAACACAATTTCGTCAACGCATGATTTTCGGTTTCTGGTTTGCCGGTGGCCTGAGGTGCCGGCGGACTTATTTGGCGAGGCGGCCGGGGGGCTTCCTGAGGGCAGGGGTGTTGCGCTTGCCGTGGTCGTCGACGGCGGGGGGGCCGAAGGCCAGGGCGAGGAATTTGACGCCCCAGCGCATTTCCTCGTCACTGACGTGCGACAGCGTCGATGAGAAAAATTCCAGTCCGGCATCGATCATGCTCTGGAAAAAGGCCTTGCCCTCGGGGGTCAGGGCGACGACTTTTTCGCGTCCGGAGGCCGGATTTTCCATCTGTACGACCAGCGACAGCGGCGGTCGGGCCAGTTCGCGAAGCAGCTGGGAGACCTGCGAGTTGCTCGTTTCGAACCAACTGCCCAGCAGTTGCTCGATCACCCGGCGACGCATCCAGCCATCGGCCCCGACTTCCGATTCGATCAACCACAGGATGGCCGCTTGCTGACGGGAGATTCTGCCCTGGCACATGCGGTTTTCCAGTTCCATGCCGATCCGGTAATGGATCGGATAGAAAAAACCGAGCAGGTCGGCGTGCGGGTTCTTGGCCGATGGTCCGCTCGCATCCTTCTTGCTGTCTTGCGGCGGCTGGGAAGTGGTTTTGGCTGGCATGCTCGGTGCGCTTTCTCGGCATTGCGGCTGCAGGAGAAGGCGTCAATGTTACCCGGAATCGGCGGCCTTGCACGATCGGCAAAGGGCATTACAAACTCTTTGACAAACCACATTCTTAATTAGTATGCTAGCAAACATATTGAGGTTTGTTCGTGCTTCACAATACCTACGGGGCCTCCGCCCCTGATTTCATCCAACCATTTGCAGCGGAGTATCGATCATGCTGTTTGACAAATCAGCCCTTGCCGGAAAGCGCATTCTCATTACCGGTGGCGGTACCGGCCTGGGCAAAGGTGTTGCCCAGCACCTGGCGGCTCATGGCGCCGAAGTGCATTTGTGGGGGCGTCGACTGGAGGTATTGCAGGCGGCGGCGGATGAGATCAATGCTCTGCACGGTCCGCGCGCCCATGTTCAGGCGGTGGATATCCGTAATGCAGAACGCGTCGATGCGGCGGTCGGTGAGATCTGGGAACAGTTCGGTCCGCTGACTGGCCTGGTCAACAATGCGGCCGCCAACTTCATCGCCCCGACCAAGGACATCAGCCCGCGTGGCTACGAGGCCATCGCCTCGACGGTGATGGACGGTGCCTTCTTCACCACCCTGGCCTGCGGCAAGCGCTGGATCGACAACGGGCTCAAGGGCTCGGTCGTGTCGACCCTGGTGACCTGGATCATGACCGGCTCGCCGTATGTCGTGCCGTCCGCGATGTCGAAGGCGGCGATCAATGCGATGACCATGTCGCTGGCCGTCGAATGGGCGCGTTACGGCATTCGCCTGAATGCCGTCGCGCCCGGGCCGTTCCCCACCGAATACGCCTGGCAGATGCTCAATCCGACGGCCGACAGTTCGGTCGGTGCGACCCAGGCGGACGAAGTGCCGATGGGACGCTACGGGGAAATCGCCGAGCTGGGCAATCTGATGGTGCTGCTGTTGTCCGACGGCTGTGACTACATCACCGGCGAGACCATCGTCATCGATGGCGGCCATCATCTCGCAGCACCGTCGACCTTCGCCGGCCTCAACAAAGTGACCGACGAGCAATGGAAATCCATCCGCGAAGCTGCCCAGGCGGCCAGCGACAAGAGCAAGGCGCAGCGCAGCGTTTGATCCGGTTTTTTCGCATCGCAATTACTACTGACTTGAACACTAAAGGAGACTCCAAGTGAAGGGACTGAAAGACAAAGTAGCGCTCGTGACCGGTGCCGCCAGCGGCATTGGCCTGGCCATCGCCAAGCGCCTGGCCGAAGAGGGCATGGCGGTCGGCATTCTAGACATCAACGGTGACGCGGCCGCCAGTGCCGCCGCCGAGATTCGTGCGGCCGGCGGCCGTGCCGATGCCGAAGCCTGCGACATCACCAGCCCGGAGGCCGTCAAGGCCGCCGTGGCTTCGATCGAAGCCAAGCTCGGTCCGACCTGGGCGCTGGTCAACAACGCCGGCTGGGATACCCCGATGCCTTTCCTGAAGACGACGCCGGATTTCTGGGAGAAGATCATCGCCATCAATTATTTCGGCCCGCTCAACATGACGCATGCCGTGGCCAGTGGTATGGCCCAGCGCGGCGGCGGCCGGATCATCTTCATCGCGTCCGATGCCGGCCGTGTCGGTTCTTCCGGCGAAGTCGTCTATTCCGGCTGCAAGGGTGCCACCATCGCCTTCGCCAAGGCCTTCGCCCGGGAAGTGGCGCGCAAGAACGTGCTGCTCAACTGCGTTTGCCCGGGACCGACCAATACTCCGGCCATGGATGCCTTCGTCGGCACCGGCGATGAAGGCCAGAAGATTCGCGACGCCATGGTGCGCGGCGTGCCGCTCGGCCGCATCGGCGAGCCGGATGACTATCCGGGCCTGGTCGCCTTCCTGGCCAGCGACGACGCTTCCTTCATGACCGGCCAGACGATCAGCGTCTCCGGCGGCCTGACGATGCACGGCTAAGCGCCTGCTGCCGTCACGCTCCATTACCCAAATCCATCAAGAAACGAGGAAATCATGTCCACGACTTTCAAAGACATTCTGTATGAAGTTGGCGCTAACGCCGTCCGCATCACCATCAATCGTCCGGAAGTTTTTAATGCCTTCCGTACGCAGACCGTCGAAGAGCTGATCCAGGCCTTCCGCATGGCCGACGAAGAGAAGTCGGTCAATACCGTGATCTTCGGTGGCGCCGGCGACAAGGCGTTCTGTACCGGTGGCGACCAGAAGGTGCACCTGTCCGAGGACGGCCTCTATGGTCCGCGCGGCATGGTCGGCCTGCCGATCGAGGAACTGCAGTCCGCCATCCGTGACTGCCGCAAGGTGGTCATCGCCCGCGTTCAGGGTTTCGCCATCGGCGGCGGCAATGTCTTCGCCACCATCTGCGATCTGACCCTCGCTTCCGAGAAGGCCCAGTTCGGCCAGGTCGGCCCGAAGGTCGGCTCGGTCGATCCGGGTTTCGGTACCGCCTATCTGGCGCGCATCATCGGTGAAAAGCGTGCCCGCGAAGTCTGGTTCCTGTGCGAGCGTATTCCGGCTCAAAAAGCCTACGAATGGGGTCTGGTCAACAAGGTTGTTGCCCATGAGCAGCTCGATGACGAATGCGAAGCCTGGGCCGCCAAGATCAATGTCATGAGCCCGACCGCCCTGGCCATCGCCAAGCGTTCCTTCAATGCCGACAGCGAGAACATCCGCGGCATCAGCTTCATGGGTGTGGCTGCCGTTAAGGGCTACTACCAGAGCGAAGAATCGAAGGAAGGCGTGCGTGCCTTCAACGAGAAGCGCCCGGCTGACTTCAAGAAGTACGCTTAACCCCACAGACCTACCGCTTGCATTGGCTACCATGGATCAAAATATCAAGAGCGAGATCACCGAGGACGGCATCCTGATTGCGAGGATCGACATGCCGGGCCGTTCGATGAACGTCTTTTCGCTGGACATGATGGATTCGCTCGAGAGGCTTCTCGATCATGTCGATGGGAACCCCTCGCTGCGAGCGGTAGTGCTGACCTCGGCCAAGCAGGCTTTTCTGGCCGGGGCGGATCTGGACATGATCCGCATGTTTACCGAACGGGCGCGCACCGACAGCCACGAGCAACTGCATAACCTCTGTGGTCGCCTGGGGCGTCTGTTCCGCCGTCTGGAGAAAAGCCGCAAGCCTTATGTCGTGGCGATCAACGGGCTGGCGCTCGGTGGCGGGCTGGAAGTCAGCCTCGCCTGCCATGCCCGCGTCGTCGCCGACGACAAGGGGGTCCTGCTCGGACTGCCGGAAATCAAGCTGGGCCTGCTGCCCGGTGCCGGCGGTACCCAGCGGCTGCCGCGCATGATCGGTACCCGACTCGGTCTGCAGCTGCTGCTCAGCGGCGATCCGCTGACGCCGCGCCAAGCGCTGGAATACGGGGTCGTCGACCGGGTTGTCCCGCCTGCCGAACTGCTCGATGCCGCGTTGGAAATCGCCCGCAGCATGGGCAGTACGTCGGCGCCCTGGGACAAGCCGGGGGCGGCTTTCGCCAGCACTCCGTTCGATTTCACTGGTGCCGATGCGCATCGGCAGATCGCTGAGGCCCTGGGCATCGGCGACGAATTGCTGGCGCACTATCCGGCCTACCGGACGATCATGGATTGTGTGGTCGGCGGCTGGAGCATGCCAATGGACGAGGCCTGCCATTGGGAAATGGATAATTTCGTCCGGCTGATCCAGGATCCGGTCGCCGGCAACATGGTGCGGACCCTGTTCCTCAACCGGCAGCGCGCGGCAAAACTGGCGCCGGCCTCGCTGGACCCGCGCACGACACGGGTTGCCGTCGTCGGCGAGGGCGGAGAAGCGGTCCAGGCCCTGCTGACGGCCGGCAAGGCTGCCCTGGTCACACCGGCGGAGCTGGGTGAACGGGATATTGCCTTGCTGATGCCTGGCGCCAGCTCTGAGCAGGGTATCTGCGTCGCCTGGCTGGATGCTGCGGCCGACTTCGACCAAAGCTGTGCCGGGGCCGCTGTCTGTCTGTCTGAAGCCACGAGCCACGGTCGCTCGCTCGAGGTCGTGGTGCCGCGCACCGATCCGCTGGCACTTGATGCCGGAATACTGCTCGGGCGCTGGTTGCGGGCAACGGTCGTGCACACGACGGGGCCGCGCTCGTTGCTGGCCAGTCTGCGGACGGCGCAGGCCCAGGCTCATCGTTTGCAATGCACGGTGGAGGACGAATTGCTCGCTGTCTCATTCAACTACCTGCGGCAGATCGGTCTGGCAGCCCTGTCGGACCGGCTGGCAGCAGCCTCTGCCGAGTATCGCCAGCGCTTTGCCGTGCCGGAGTTCCAGCCGGCACTGCTCGAGCGTCTGCTGAAGAGGGCCTGATCGTGGGCATCGATCGCCGGCATGTCGGCTTCGCCCTGCCGACATTCAATCTGACCATCGAACCCGACCGCCTGGCGCGTTTCGCCGAGGCGATCGGTGACGCCGGTGGTTCGGCAATAGCACCCCCGACCTTTCTCAAGGTCATCGAAGGCGAGGGCGGAAGCTCCCGTCGTATCCTCGATGAACTGGGCGTCGATCTGCGCCGCGTTCTGCATGCCGAGCAACAGTTCGAATATTTCTCGCCGATCCGTGTGGGCGACAGCATCTCGGTCGAGCGCAAGGTCGCCGAGATCTACGAGAAAAAAGGTGGAGAGATGGAATTCATCGTTATCGAGACCGGGTTTTTCGCTCCTTCTGGGGAACGCGTTGCCACTTCCCGGCAAATCGTTCTCGTCCGTCATCCGAAGAAACGCGAGCAATGACATGTTGACCGATCTGCTGAGTGCCGCACCCGGTACCATCATCGCCCAGTTTTCTCCGCTGCCGAGCGCGCCGGAGGATCTGGTCCGTTACGCGCAAGCTTCCGGCGATAGCAATCCGCTGCATCTTGATCTGGAGTTTGCCCGCCAGGCGGGGTTCGACAATCTGGTCGTGCATGGCATGCTGAATATGGCCCATCTGGGCCGTCTGCTGACCGAGCAC
Source organism: Betaproteobacteria bacterium HGW-Betaproteobacteria-12 (assembly GCA_002842345.1). Classification (GTDB taxonomy): domain Bacteria; phylum Pseudomonadota; class Gammaproteobacteria; order Burkholderiales; family Rhodocyclaceae; genus Azonexus. The sequence continues at coordinate 36,189 of PHCU01000025.1, forward strand.
TTTCCTGCCGAACGCATTCGTTCTTTCAGCGCGCGTTTCGAAGGCGTCGTCCTGGTCGGGCAACGGGTCACCTATCGGGCCAGCCTGGCCGAGCGCACGGGCGATGGTTTCCAGCTTGCGCTGGAGGGCTTGCTGCTGAACGGGGCGCGGGTGATTTCCGGGCAGGCGTTCGTCAGCGCCAGCTAAGCTGGCAGGCCCGGGATGCCGGGGCACTGCCAGGAATGGCCTGTTTCTGCCCGTGCTGCGGCCATGCAATGCTGCTGGTGTTACCCCGCTTTGCGCGGGGCTGAGCAGCGCAGTTCGGCAATCTTCCCGATTGCGACGAGGATCAGTCTTCGCCCGTACCGCTGTCGTCGAGATTCATCGTCGACAGAGAATCCTTGATCGTGGACAACAGGCGAACCAGCTCGCTGCGATCCTTGTCCGTCAGGTTGGCGAGTATCGTGGCATTGAATGCAGCCTCGGCGGCGACCAGTTTCTCCAGAAGCTGCTGGGAGTTCTTGGTCAGAAAGACGCGTTTGGCTCGCCGGTCGGTGGGCTCCGGGCGGCGTTCGATGAACTCGGTGGCCTCCAGGCGGTCGAGCAGGGCGCCCAGGCTGGCTTTGCCGACGTCGAGCATTTGCGCCAGTTGCGTTTGCACCATGCCATCGTGGCGTGCCAGATGGGCAATGATCCACCACTGAGCACGGGTCACGCCGAGCGGCTTGACGATTTCGTCGAAGGCTTTGCGGCGCAGTCGGGAAACATCGTGAATCAGGTAGCCGAGTTTGATATCCAGGCGGTTCTTGGCATCACGGTCGGGCTTGGCCGCGTCCGTCTGGCGGCGCTTCTGGGCAGCGGTAGCCTTCGTGCTGGCTGTTGCGGCGGCCGCTTGGGCGGCCTCGGGATTGGTCGTCAGTGTCATCTTGATTTCGCTCCTGTCAGGAGAAGATTGATGCGCTCGTTTTGCAATGGGCGCGGTTAGCTATACAGTAAGCAAACGGATTATATGCTTTTTATTCTACTTCTAGGAAGCGAGGGACCGATTTGTCATTGGGAACGAGCGCTGTCGTGAGGCCGAGCGGGGTGTCGCGCCTGGTTGTCTGGATTGTCGGCTTTCTGGCTTTCCTGAATCTGTATCCGATGCAGGCCGTATTGCCGCTGCTGATGACCGAGTTTGGTGCCGATGCTCTCCAGGCGGGGGCCGCCGTTGGTGCAACGGTACTGGCCATCGCGCTGCTGTCGCCGTTGGTCGGCGTCTGCTCGGACGCTGTCGGTCGCCGCGGGCTGATCAATGCGGCGCTGTTCGCTCTGGCCGTTCTCACCTTCGCCATTTCCCTGTCCGACAGCCTGGATGGCGTGGTCCTGATGCGTTTTCTGCAGGGCATGGCGATTCCCGGGGTGACGGTCGTGCTGACCGCCTATCTGGCTGACGAATTTGAAGGCGCCGAGGTTTCGCGCCTGATGACAGCCTACATTTCCGGCGGCGTCTTCGGTGGCTTCAGCGGCCGCTTCGTGGCCGGCTACATGAGCGATTTCTTCGGCTGGCGGGCGGCTTTCATCATCCTGGGGAGCCTGACCCTGATCGGAGCGCTGCACGTCTGGCGCCGGCTGCCACCTTCGCAGCGATTCGTCGCCCGACGCGATGTGGCGGGGATTCTGCGGCAGTTCAGGAGGCACGTCGCCAATCGGCAACTGCTGCTGGTCTGCCTGATCGGCTTCTGCATCCTGTTCTCCCTGGTCGGGGGGCTGACCTATCTGATGCTCTTCCTGTCAAAGGCGCCTTTCTCGCTGTCACCGCGCGACCTGGGGAATGTCTTTCTCGTCTATCTGATCGGCGCACTGGTCACGCCGTTGACTGCCGGCGCGATGACTCGTCTCGGCTTGCGTGCGGTCCTGCTGTTTGCCCTGGCAGGAGCGGCCGCTGGCCTGCTGCTCACCTTCGTCCCGGAATTGCCCCTGATCGTGCTCGGCCTGACCTTGTTTTCCAGCGGAATATTCGTTGCCCAGACCGTCGCCATCCGGCGGGTTGCCGAAGTCGTCAGTGAAGGGCGCTCCCTGGCAGCCGGTATTTACGGAACGTGCTATTACGCGGGCGGCGCCGTCGGCACCTGGCTGTGTGGGCTGGCGTATGTGCGGGCCGGCTGGCAAGGGAGCGGGACAGTGGTGCTGGTGACCCTGGCCTTGGCTTCAGCGGCGGGCATCATGGCCTGGCGGCAACAGCATTAGGTGAGCAAAAAAGAGGGCCATCGGCATGCAACATGCGGATGGCCCGAGGCTGGAGGGAAGTTGTTCAGTTCACGCTGGGTCGCCGGCTTTCCTTGTCAGAAAACCAGAACCGGCTTGATTGCCTGACCGGTTTCCGCGGCATGCACGGCGTCGTTGATCTTGTCGAACGGGAACTTGGTCACCAGTCGGTCGAAAGGGAAGCGTCCCTGCTGGTAGAGCTCGATCATCCTGGGAATGAAGGTCTGCGGGTTGGCATCGCCTTCGGTAATCGGGCGCAAGGTGACGCCCTTGACCAGCAGGTCGAGCAGGGTGGCCGGAATCTGGCCGTCCGGGGGCGGCACGCCGACCAGTCCGACGGTGCCGCCGGGGGCGGTGACGTTAATGGCCTGACCAGCCACGGCGGGAATGCCGGTCGCTTCGATGGTGTAAGTGACGCCGCCACCACTGTCGGCCTTGATGGCCGCTTCGATGTCCGAACCGTCACGCGGGTCGTACACCTTGGAGGCGCCGAGTTCGAGCGCCAGTTGGCGGCGCTCGGGATTGGGTTCGACGACGAAGATTTTAGTAACGCCGACGGCGCGGGCACCGAGCAGGGCGCTTAGGCCGACGGCGCCGCCACCGAAAATGGCGATCGAGTCGCCGGCCGTCGCCTTCAACGAGTTGATCACGGCGCCGGCTCCAGTCTGGATGCCACAACCCAGGGGGCCGAGGATTTCCAGCGGCACGGCATCCGGCACGCGAACCGTATTAACCGCACGGGCAATGGCGTAGGTGGCAAAGGAAGACTGGCCGAAGAACATGCCGTGGACAGGCTGCCCGTCCTTGGACAGGGGGCTTGATCCGTCGGCCAGACGGATGCCGGCGAAGTTCATCGGCAGGAACTGGCTGCAGGTTGCCGGCAGATCCTTCTCGCAACTCGGGCAATGGCCGCAAGAGTTGAAGGAGAGTACGACGCGGTCGCCCGGCTTGACGTTGGTCACCCGGGTGCCGACGGCTTCGACGATACCGGAGCCTTCGTGGCCGAGGACGATGGGCATGGGAACCGGAAAACCGTCGCGGCAAACGATGTCGGTGTGGCAGACACCGACGCCAACCATGCGGACCAGTACCTCGTCTTCACGCGGTGCGGCGACATCGATTTTTTCAAGGGCGAAAGGCCCGCCAACATTGCGCACGACAGCGGCTGTGGCGACGGTGGAGCCGGATGTTTGGGTGGTCATGAGTGTCTCCTGATTGGTCCAAGCTTCATTCTGAATAGGCTGATTTGGTAATGTCGATAAACATTATGCAAGCGTAGCATTGTGGTTTTCGGTTTGCAATCGGGTGCTCCCGGACTTCTCTCTAGGAGGGGCGTCATGTTGCCGGCCAGGTCACCCAGAAAACTCGGATTTGTTGGTTTGTTGCTGTTCCCGGGCGGTTCGTCGGAATTCCGAAAGGCCATCGATGACAGCGCTTAAGCCAAGGTTAGCGACATGGAATTTCATGAAGCAGTACTTTGGTACTGTTTTCGCTCCCGCTTGTCGGAGTATGATCGTATTGTGGCATACTTTTAATACGGTGCCGGTATGGTGCGCCGTCGGTGAATCGGCGAGGCATCAGGAACAAGAGAAATCTACGTGAGGAGCGATCGTATATGGCAACAACGCATCAGAAGTTTTTCATCGATGGCCAGTGGGTCGAGCCGGCTTCTTCCAGCCGCATCAATGTGCTGGGCGCCGCGACCGGAGAATCGATCGGCAGCTGTCCGGAAGGCGCAACCGCCGATATCGATCGGGCGGTTGCCGCGGCGCGTCGCGCCTTCAAGGAATCCGCCTGGGCCAGCTATACGCCGGCAGAGCGCGGTGCCGCGCTGAACCGCTTTGCCGACGCGATCGAAAAGCGGGGGGCTCGACTGGCACAGACAGTCAGCATGCAGAATGGCATGCCGATCAACGTCGCCGATCAACTGGAAAGCGGCTTTGTCGTCGGTGTCCTGCGCTATTACGCAGCGCTGGCAGCGGGGCTGGTAACGGAAGAAACCCGCCCGTCACCGCTTGGTTTCAACACCTTTGTCCGCAAGGAAGCGATCGGCGTGGTCGGCGCGATCGTGCCGTGGAATTTCCCGGTCGCCTTGTCGATCATGAAGATCGGTCCCGCCCTGGCAGCCGGCTGCACTATGGTGCTCAAGCCGTCGCCGGAAACCGTTCTCGACAGCTACATTCTTGCCGAAGCGGCCGAAGAGGCTGAATTGCCGCCGGGGGTGCTCAACTGGGTACCGGGGGGGCGAGATGTCGGGGCCTACCTGGTATCGCATCCGGGCATCGACAAGGTCGCCTTTACGGGTTCAACCAATGCCGGACGGATCATCGCCCAGGAATGTGGCAGGCTGTTGCGTCCGGTGACGCTGGAGCTTGGCGGCAAGTCGGCCGCCATCATTCTCGAAGACGCCGATCTCAACGCCGTCCTCCAGGGATTGCCGTCGACGTCCCTGCTGAACAATGGTCAGGCCTGCTTTTCCTGCACCCGCATCCTGGCGCCGAACAGCCGCTATGACGAGATCGTCGATGCGATTGCCGGTAGCGTGTCGTCACTGGTCGTCGGTGACCCGCTGGATCGGGCCACGCAGATTGGTCCGATGGCCTCATCGGTGCATCGCACCCGGGTTGAAGGGTATATCGCCAAGGGCAAGAGCGAGGCGCGTCTGGTCGCTGGTGGTGGGGTGCCGCAGCAGGAGCGTGGCTGGTTCGTGCAACCGACGGTTTTTGCCGATGTCGACAATGCGGCGACGATCGCCCGGGAAGAAATTTTCGGGCCGGTCCTGTCCATCATTCGCTATGGCAGCGAGGATGATGCCGTGCGCATCGCCAGCGAGTCGGAATACGGCCTCGGCGGCACCATCTGGTCGGTGGATCGCGACCGGGCAGCCAGCCTTGCCCGCCGGGTCGAGTCCGGCACCGTTGGCATCAACGGTTATCTGCCAGATATCAATGCACCGTTTGGCGGCATCAAGGCCAGCGGACTGGGTCGCGAACTCGGGCCGGAATCGATTGCGGCCTACCAGCAGTACAAGTCGATATACATGCTGGGGTAATTCGCAAACGACGGTGCTCAGGGTAGAGGAGCACCGTCGTGCATCGGCTCATAAGGGCGAAGCCGAGCACCATCCTGGCACAATATTGTTTGATGGTTTGCTAGCAATATAATATGCTAGCGTAACTAATCGTATTGATGGATGGGAGACAGCATGCAACGCGAAGCCATGGAATTCGACGTCGTCATCGTCGGCGGCGGTCCAGCCGGTCTGGCCTCGGCCATCCGCCTGAAGCAACTGGCGGCAGAGGCCGGTGGCGATGTCAATGTCTGCCTGATTGAGAAAGGCGCCGAAATCGGCGCCCATATCCTCTCCGGTGCCGTCATGGACCCGCGTGCGCTGAGCGAATTGCTGCCCAACTGGAAAGAGGATGGCGCG
>PHCU01000179.1 GCA_002842345.1 Betaproteobacteria bacterium HGW-Betaproteobacteria-12
GGTGCCAGCCGCGCGGACGGATCTGCAGGGTGGCGATCTTGTCGTTGAGCTTGTATTCCTTGCCGTTCTCGCCCTTGAAGGACAGTTCGCGGCGGATCGCCTTGTAGAGGTTGATCTGGCCCTGGATCTGGTTGTCCCAGTTCGGCGAGTTCGAGTCCTCGAAGTCGGTCATGTAGGAGTCAGCGCCGGAATTGAAGGCGTTGATGATCATCTTGGCTTCGACCGGGCCGGTGATTTCGACGCGACGGCAGTGCAGGGCGGGCGGCACCGGCGCGACCTTCCAGTCGCCGGCGCGGATGTGGGCGGTTTCCGGCAGGAAGTCGGGCATTTCGCCGGCATCGATGCGGGCCTGACGGGCGACGCGGGCCTTCAGGAGTTCCTGGCGGCGGGCTTCGCAGGCGCGGTGCAGCTTGGCGACCAGTTCGAGGGCTTCGAAGGTGAGAACGGATTCGTAACCCGGCTTGATCGGACCGGTGATTTGCACGCCTTGGGGCAGATTGAGGGCCATGAGGAACTCCTGAGTGAAGGATGAATGGATGTTGCGCTGCAGCGGATTCTATGACTCTTCTATAAGACTAGAAAGACGGATAGAATCAATTCATCTTTTACTTAAAGTATTAAATGGACCGCCTAAAACAGATCGAAGCCTTCGTTTCGGCCGCTACTCGGGGTAGTCTCTCCGCCGCAGCGCGGGTCGAGGGCGTCACGCCGGCGATTATCGGCCGGCGGCTCGATGCGCTCGAAGCACGGCTCGGCGTCAAGTTATTGCTGCGCACCACGCGCAAGCTGACGATTACGTTCGAGGGCCAGGCTTTCCTGGAGGATTGCCAGAAGACACTCAATGATCTGGCCAATGCCGAGGCGGCCGTGTCGCTGGGCAGCGTACGGGCCAGCGGCCAGTTGCGGGTTTCGGCGCCATCCGGCTTCGGCCGCCGGCATGTGGCGCCGCTGGTCGGCGAGTTCATGCTGGGCAATCCCGAGGTGACGGTCCATCTCGACCTGTCCGACCGCCTGGTCGATCTGTTGAACGAAAACATCGACTGCGCCATCCGTATCGGTGAACTGACCGATTCCAGCCTGATCAGCGTTCGTCTCGGCGAGATGCGGCGCATGGTGGTGGCCAGCCCGGCCTATCTGGTGGCGCATGGCGTGCCGCGCGCGCCGGCCGACCTGGCGGCGCACAACTGCCTGTCGCTCGGCCAGCAGCGCGGCTGGGTGTTCCGCGACCCGGACAGCGGTCAGGTCGATACGATCAAGGTTGGTGGCAGCTTCGAATGCAACGACGGGGCGGTGCTGCACGAATGGGCGCTGGCCGGGCGTGGCCTGGCCTGGCGCTCGTTGTGGGAAGTCGGGCAGGATTTAAAGGAAGGCCGGCTGACCTCGGTGCTCGACGCCTGGCAAGCGCCGCCAATGGGCATCTATGCCGTGTTTCCGCAGCGCCGCCATCTGCCGCTGCGGGTCCGCCTGTTCATCGACCTGCTGAAGGAGACCTACGGCCGGGCCAGTTATTGGGAGCTGCGATGAAGCGGCCGCTCTACCGGGTCTTCGGCCTGCTGTCGCTGGCCCTGGGCGTGGCCGGCGCCGTGTTGCCGTTGCTGCCGACGACGCCCTTCCTGCTTCTTGCCGCCTATTTCTTCGCCCGTTCGCATCCGGAATGGGAGGCCAGGCTGCTGGCCCATCCGCAGGCCGGGCCGGCGATCCGTGCCTGGCGCGATCACGGTGCCATTCCTCTGGTTGCCAAGCGGCTGGCGACGGTGCTGATGGGGATCAGCGCCCTCGGCGGCTGGTTGGCGCTGATCGAGCCGTGGCGCTATGTGCCGCTGGCCGTCGCCGCCTGCGTGCTGCCATGGATGTGGTCGCGGCCATCGCGCTGATCTGCCCGAGCCTTACGGAACGGCGGGCTCGGCGATGGCAAAGTCGTCGACGCTGACCGGGCGGCTGTAAAGATAGCCCTGGAAGGCATCGCAGCCACGGGCCAGCAGGGCGTCGCGCTGGCGGGTATTTTCGACGCCCTCGGCGATCACCGTCAGCTTGAAGGCGCGGCCCAGCGCGATCACCGCATCGGCGATGGCGGCATCGTTCGGGTTGCTGTCGATGTCGCGGACGAAGCTGCGGTCGAGTTTGACCTGGTCGAGCGGCAGTTGCTTCAGGTAGCTGAGCGAGGAGTAGCCGGTGCCGAAGTCGTCGAGTGACAAGCCGACGCCCAGTTCGTCCTTGAGCGCCCGCATGCGCGTGATCGCCTCGCCGGTGTTTTCCAGCAGCACCGACTCGGTGATCTCCAGCTTCAGCAACTCGGGGCGCACGCCGCTGTCGGCCAGGGCATGGGCGACATTGTCGACGAAGGCGCTGTCGCGGAACTGCACGGCGCTGACATTGACCGCCAGGCTCAGGCCGGCGGTCGCTGGATCGCGCTGCCAGCGGGCTAGTTGCCGGCAGGCTTCGGTCAGTACCCACTGGCCGATGGGCAGGATCAGCCGCGTGTCTTCCGCCACCGCGATGAACTCCCCGGGCAGGATCAGGCCGCGTTGCGGGTGCTGCCAGCGAATCAGCGCCTCGGCGCCGAACACCTGGCCGCTGCGGTCGACCTGGCTCTGCAGATAGAGGGTGAATTGACCGAGGGCCAGCGCCTGACGCAGGTCGCGCTCAAGCCCGGCACGCTGTTCGATCTCGGTCTGCATTGCCGGATCGAAGAAGCGCATGCCGTTCTTGCCGGCCTCCTTGGCCTTGTACATCGCCATGTCGGCGGATTTGAGCAGGCTCTCGATGCTTTCGCCGGCGTCGCGAAAGGGCACGGCGCCGATGCTGGCCGTGCAGTGATGGGCGATCTCCCCCAGCGCATAAGGTTCGCCCAGGGCCGCCAGCATGTGCTGGGCGGCCTGGCGGATCTGGCTGATGGCCTCGTGAATGTCCGGGCTGAGATCTTCCAGCAGGACGACGAACTCGTCGCCCCCCAGTCGCGCCACGGAGTCGCCAACCCGTACCGACTGGCGCAGGCGCTGGGCGACCTGGATCAGCAGCGAATCGCCCACCGCATGGCCCATGGTGTCGTTGAGCGTCTTGAAATTGTCCAGGTCGATGAACAGCAGGGCGCCGTAACGCTGGTGGCGGCCGCTCGAGGCCAATAGTTTCTGCAGCCGCTCGTTGAGCAGGCGGCTGTTCGGCAGATGGGTCAGCGGGTCGTAGTAGGCGAGGAACTGGATCTGCTCCTCGGCTTCCTTGCGCTGGGTGATGTCGAGGAAGGAGGAAACGAAGTGGGTGGTCTTGCCCTGGATATCGTGCACGGCCGAGATGCTCAGCCACTCGGGGTAGATCTCGCCGTTTTTGCGGCGGTTCCAGATTTCGCCCTGCCAGCGCCCCTGCGCCTGCAGGGTGTTCCACATCGCCTGGTAGAAGGCCTGGTCGTGGCGTCCCGACTTGAGCAGGGCGGGCGTGTTGCCTACCGCCTCCTCGGCCGCGTAGCCGGTGACGCGGGTGAAGGCCTCGTTGACCCGCAGGATGCGGCTGTGCGCATCGGTTACCAGCATGCCTTCCTGGGTCTCGAAGGCTATGGCGGCGACGCGCATCGTTTCGTCGGCGCGGCGCTGTTCGGAAATGTCGCGGAAGGTGACGACCGCTCCCTCGCGCTTCAGCTGTTTGGCAATCGGGGTGACCAGGAAGGCGACCGGAAAAGCCTCGCCGTTGCGGCGGAAAAACCATTCCTCACCCTGGCGGCGCTGGCCGTCGCTCAGGGTCAGGTGCATCGGGCACTCGGCGCTTGGATAGTCGCCGCCATCCGGGCGATGGTGGTGGAACAGCTGATGCGGATTGCGGCCGATGATTTCCTCATGCCGCCAGCCCAGCAATTCCAGGGCTTTCGGGTTGATGAAGGTGCACTGGCCGGCGCGGTCGAGGCCATAGACGCCTTCGCCGAGGCTGTCGAGCAGGCTGGCGCGCTCGCGCAGGGAGGCGCCGATCTGCCGGCGCGAGCGAATCAGGAAGCCGAGGCCGGCCAGGGCCAGCGCCAACAGCAGGCTGAGCACCGAAGCGACCTGGTAGGGGTATTTCTCGACGATGTCCTGCAGGTCGAAGCGCTCCAGCCGGTCGGGATGGGCGCGCAGTTCGAGCATCATCGCTTCTAGTCCGCTGTAATCGGCGGGCGGCGAAAAGGCGTGGAACTTGCCGGCAACGGCCGCCGGATGTTCCGGCGCCAACTGGAGCAGGGCGATGGTTACCGCCTTGGCGATCGGCTCCGGCACCTGCCGGGCGGCCAGGAATGGCCATTCGGGGAACAGCGGCGTCGACAGCAGCAGCGGGAAACCGGCTTCCTGGCGTGGACTGACGACCTTCAAGGCGCTCGGGTCGAGTTTGCCTTCGGCGGCCATGGCTTCGATCAGCCCGGTGCGGACGAAACCGGCATCGACCTTGTTCTGCAGCACGAGATCGATCACCTGATCCTGTGGCTGGCCGGTGAAGACGATACTGGCGGCGGCGTCGCGGATGTCGATGCCGGCCTTCAGCAACGTCCATTGCTGCAGGCGGAAGCTGCCGAGGGAATTCTGGTGCGTCGCCGCCAGGTGTTTGTCGCGCAGGTCTTCCAGGCGGTTGATGTCGCGGCGCTCGGCACGGCTGACGATGACCCCGCCGAGTTCGGCCAGGCCACGACCGTCGGCGCGGACGGCAAGCGTCGCGATCGGTGCCAGGCCGCGGTGCAGCGCCCGGATATGCACATAGTGTTCCGGCTGCGTCAGCACAAAATCCACTTCGCCGCGCTCGACGGCCCGACCGAGGTCGTCGAGAAACAGGCTGCGGATGACGAAACGCTGGTCCGCTACTTGTTCACCGAGATAGCGGGCGAGCGGGGCCCACTGCTGTTCGGTGGCTAGCGGGTCGCGGAAGGCGAGCACGCCGATGCGCAAGGGGGGCGGCAGCTCGGCCGCCAGGGCCGGGGCGGGCAGCAGCATGAGCAGACCCAGGCCGGCGGCCGGCAGGCTTCGGCTAAAGCGGCGCAACCGTGCGGCAATACGCGGACTCAGCATCAGCAGGCCCGATGCGCACCGGTCGATGAACGATCTCAAAGTCTGATATCCCTGGCCAGCAGCGGCGGCTGGCTGTTTGTTATCGGATGGCTTGACGCCTCGTTAAACAGTTTATCGCGTTTTACTTACATTCCTGCGGCCGCTGCGCGCGTCGTCCGTTTGTCGCGGGCGCCGCAAGTCCTGCTGCACCGGGGTGTCGGGGGAACTTGGCGGGTCTGCGGCAGTCACATGACGGCGGGAATTTCATCCTGTTTGCGTGACATTGTTACCGTCGTGGCCGGGGCTGCTGGGCGGTGTTCTCCGGCCGGTGCGGTAAGAACTTTTCTTGATTGGCTGCATTGAGGACAGGAGATAAAAATGAACACAGCACAACATGCGACGCGATTTGCGCGCCAGTTTCTTTCTCTGTCGATTGCCGGTCTGCTGGCCGTTGCCTTGCCGGCATTCGGGGCCGGATGGGCGGTCAGCCTGTCGGGCGCCGAAGAGGTGCCGCCGGTCAATACACAGGGCAAGGGGGCCGGCGAGGTTGCCGTGACGGCCGATGGCATGGTCAGCGGCAAGATCATGGTGAGCGGCATGATGCCGACGGCGGCTCATATTCATGACGGCGCCAAAGGGGCGAACGGTCCGGTGCTGATCAAGCTTGACCGGACTGCCGATGGCTTTGCCGTTCCCGCTGGGGCCAAGCTCACCCCCGAGCAGTTGGCCAAGTTCAAGGCCGGCAATACCTATATCAATGTCCATAGCGAAGCTTTCCCGCCTGGAGAAATCCGCGGTCAGCTGATGCCGCCGGCGATGGCCAAGCCGACGAGCGGCTATTGAGCACTTGAGCCCGGGCCACCTCGGCCTGCTTGCCGACTGGTCCAACAAAAAGGCCGGCACCTTGTGAGTGCCGGCCTGGTGCTGCCGGATAAGGCAGCAATTCAAAGCTTGTTTCTTAGTGGAACTGTTCTTCTTCGGTCGAGCCAGTCAGCGCGGTGACGCTGGACTTGCCACCCTGGATGACGGTGGTGACGTCGTCGAAGTAACCGGTACCAACTTCCTGCTGGTGCGAGACGAAGGTGTAGCCACGGTCACGAGCAGCGAATTCCGGCTCCTGAACCTTCTCGACGTAGGCCGACATGCCGCGCTTGGCGTAGTCCTGGGCCAGGTCGAACATGTGGTACCACATGTTGTGGATGCCAGCCAGGGTGATGAACTGGTACTTGTAGCCCATGGCGCCCAGTTCCTTCTGGAACTTGGCAATGGTGGCGTCGTCGAGGTTCTTCTTCCAGTTGAAGGAAGGCGAACAGTTGTAGGCCAGCATCTTGCCCGGATGAACCTTATGCACGGCTTCGGCGAACTTGCGGGCAAATTCCAGATCCGGCGTACCGGTTTCGCACCACACCAGGTCGGCGTAGTCGGCGTAAGCGATGGCGCGGGAGATGGCCTGGTCCAGACCCTTCTTGGTCTTGTAGAAGCCTTCGGCAGTGCGTTCGCCGGTCAGGAACGGCTTGTCGTTCTCGTCGTAGTCGGAGGTCAGCAGGTCAGCCGCTTCGGCATCGGTACGGGCGATGACCAGGGTCGGCACGCCATAGACGTCGGCAGCCATACGGGCAGCGATCAGCTTCTGGATGGCTTCGGTGGTCGGCACCAGAACCTTGCCGCCCATGTGGCCGCACTTCTTGACGGAAGCCAGCTGGTCTTCCCAATGCACGCCAGCAGCGCCAGCGCGGATCATGGCCTTCATCAGTTCGTAGGCGTTCAGCACGCCGCCGAAACCGGCTTCGGCGTCAGCGACGATCGGCAGGTGGTATTCGACGTGACCGGCATCGCCGGCGTTGATGTTCTTCGACCACTGGATTTCGTCGGCACGGTTGAAGGCGTTGTTGATGCGCTCGACGACCTTCGGCACGGAGTCAACCGGGTACAGCGACTGGTCCGGGTACATGGCAGCGTATTCGTTGTTGTCGGCAGCAACTTGCCAGCCCGACAGGTAGATGGCCTTGATGCCGGCCTTGGCTTGTTGCACGGCTTGACCGCCGGTCAGGGCGCCCAGGCAGTTGACGTAGGGGGTGTTGTTGACCAGATCCCAGAGCTTCTCGGCGCCACGGCGGGCCAGGGTGTGCTCGACCTGGAAAGAGCCGCGCAGGCGGACGACGTCAGCAGCGGAGTAACCGCGCTTGATGCCCTTCCAGCGGGGATTTTCTGCCCAGTCTTTTTCCAGGGCGGCGATTTGC
>PHCU01000180.1 GCA_002842345.1 Betaproteobacteria bacterium HGW-Betaproteobacteria-12
CCCGCCGTTCGCCGAAGGCGCCGCGGACGATGATCTCGTCACCGTCGACCGACAGTTCGACCGCCTGCCGCTGCGGCCTGCGGCCGTCGAAGAAGCTGGCGGCGATGCCGCTCACAGGCCGATATCCAGATCGAACATCTCGGCGGTTTCGTCACCGAGCGCCGAGGCGGCGGTGGCTTCGGCCGCCAGGAAGTCATCGAGGCTGCCGCTGACCGCCATGGCCAGATGCTCGGCCCGGTAGCGGGCGACGCGCACCCGCGCCCAGGGGATGAACAGGCCGAGGGTGCAGATGATGGCCAGCCAGTTGACGACCGTTAGCCCGATATAACCGCCGACCGGCAGGCGGCTGACGAAGGCGTGCGGCCCCAGGTTGGTGCTGTTCCAGACGGCGTTGGCGGTGCGTGCCTGGACATAGGGCACGAGCAGCGCCTGGATGGCAATCAGCAACAAGGGAATGAGCACGAAGGCCACGCCGAGGAACATCATCAGCAACGGGTTTTCGCCGCCAGCGACAGCGGAAATGATGACGACGATCAAACCGACCATGAGTAGCAGCATGATCAGCGCCGGGAAGAGAAAGATGCGGTAGATGGCGCCGATGCTGACCGAGCATGCGAAAGGCGTTGAGCCGAAGCGCGTGTGGTCGAGGACAAACTTGCGCAATTGCCGGTAGAACAGCGGGAAGGCCAGCCAGAACGTGACCATGGCCAGCAGGCCGTAACCGATGAAGACCTTGAAGGCTTGGCCATAGGTGCCGTGGAAGGAGAAGCGCAGGCCGCGATAGCTGGTGTTGTGGGCGCGGAAGCGGAAGGCCTTGACGGCCAGCCAGGGGACGACGGGCAGCAGCGCCAGCAGGGCGATGCCGTAGAGCAGCGGACTGATGTTCTGCGCCGTGGATAACCCAAGCAGCAGCAGGAAGGCGACGATCCGCCCCTTGAGGATGGGGATCGGCTGGCCGTGGTAGTCGAAGCCGGAGCCATCGAGCAGCAGGTTGCGGTGGAAGTACTGCTCGCGCCGCACCTTGGCCCAGGCCGAGTAGATGCCAAGGGTGACGATTGTCAGCAGCAGATTGACGATCCAGATGCGGAAATATTCGCCGCCGTCGCCGGCGAAGCTGAAGTTTTCCTCGCGGGTTTCGTCGGCGTCGGCCATCGGAACGGCCGGTGCTCGCGGGATTGACGGCGGCGCCGGCGGCTCGCTGGGCTGCGAAACGACTACGGCCGGCGCCGGATTCAGCGCGGCGTCGTAGACTTCGCGCGCCGCCGGATCGCCGAGGGTGGTGAAGGCCTGGCGCAGGGTGTCGAGAAGTTCCGGATCCGGCTGCTCCTGGGTCTTGATCTGTTGGCGAAACAGTTCGAGCTGCTGGCGATAGGCGGCTTTGATTTCAGCCAACGTCGCTTCCGGCCCGACACCGAGTACGTCGTAATAGGTCGCTGCAAGCGCTGCCATGTTCCCCCCCGTCATTGTTGGCGCCCGTGATATCGCTTCATTCTAGAGAAACGACGCCTCGGGGCGATGACAACCGGATGAACGGGAACGTTAGGGCGCGGAGCGGCAAGCACGCTCAGTGCAGATCGACGGCGTGCTCTTTGAGCGCTTCCAGCGGCACGATCTCCAGCGCCGCCTGATTGGTCGAGTTCAGGGAAACCCGCGGCGCCTTGCCGGCCTGCCAGGCCTCCAACCAGCGGGCGGCGCACAGGCACCAGCGCTGGCCGGGCTGCAGGCCGGGAAAATCGAATTCCGGGTGCGGCGTGGACAGGTCGTTGCCGCGCGCCTTGGAAAATGCCAGGAACTCGGCGGTCAGGATGACGCAGACCGTATGGCTGCCCCGGTCCTCGTCCGAGGTGTTACAGCAGCCATCGCGAAAGAAGCCGGTCAGCGGCCGGTCGGAGCAGGTCAGTAGCGGGCCGCCGAGCACGTTCAACTGGCTGCCGCTACCGGGGAATTCGCGGGTTTTCATGCGCCAGCTTTCACGAAACCTCGTCGATCCAGGCCTGCTGGATGGCTTCGAGGATCTTCTCGCCGCAGTGCTTGGGGTCGTCGTCGAAGCCGGGCAAGGCCATGACCCAGTCGCGCAGGTCGACGAAGTTGAGCGTGAGTGGGTCCTTGTCCGGATGGGCATCGCTCAATTCGATGGCGATATCGTTGATGTCAGTCCATTTCATTTGCGGTGACCCTCCTTCGCCATGTTGATGCTGTACTTGGGAATCTCGACGACCAGCGGCGTCTTGCCGACGATGGCCTGGCAGCCCAGGCGCGAGTTCGGCTCCAGGCCCCAGGCCTTGTCCAGCAGATCTTCCTCTTCTTCCTCGGCCGCCTCCAGCGAATTGAAGCCTTCGCGGACGATGACGTGGCAGGTGGTGCAGGCGCAGGACATCTCGCAGGCGTGATCGAGCTCGATGCCGTTTTCGAGCAGGTTCTGGCAGATCGACTTGCCCTCCTCCGCCTCGAGGACGGCGCCGTCCGGGCAGTTTTCGACATGCGGCAACACGACGAGCTGCGTCATTCTTCTTCTCCCATCTTGATCTCGTCGACCTTGCGGCCGGAGAGCACTTTCTTGATGCTTTGGTCCATCCGCCGATGGGCGAATTCCTGGGTTTCGAAACCGAGGTCGTCCATGGCAATGTTGATCAGGCGCCGGTTGTCGCCGGCCGCGGTTTCACGCAGCTTGGCGATGGTCGCAGTGATCTTGGCCGTTTCGGCCGCGTTGAGCAGATGCGGATCCTCGGCCAGCGCCGCTTCGGTGGCCTCGATCATGCGTTCGGCCTCGACCTGTGCTTCGCGCAGCGCCCGGGCCATCGCATCGTCCTTGGCGTGCTCCATCGAATCTTTGAGCATGCCGGCGATTTCGTCGTCGGACAGGCCGTAGGACGGTTTCACCGTGACGCTCGCCTCGACGCCGGTGGTCTGCTCGCGGGCCGCCACCGACAGCAGGCCGTCGGCATCGACCTGGAAGGTGACGCGGATGCGCGCCGCGCCGGCCACCATCGGCGGAATGCCGCGCAACTCGAAGCGGGCCAGCGAGCGGCAGTCGGCGACCATCTCGCGCTCGCCCTGGACGACCTGGATGGCCATCGCCGTCTGGCCGTCCTTGAAGGTGGTGAATTCCTGGGCGCGGGCGGTCGGGATGGTCGAATTGCGCGGGATGACCTTCTCGGTCAGGCCGCCCATGGTTTCCAGGCCGAGCGACAGCGGGATGACGTCGAGCAGCAGCCAGTCGTCCTTGCCAGTCTTGTTGCCGGCCAGCAGGTTGGCCTGGGTGGCGGCGCCCAGCGCCACGACCTTGTCCGGGTCGAGATTGGTCAGCGGTTCCTGGCGGAAGAAGTCGCCGACCGCCTTCTGCACCTGCGGCATGCGCGTTGCGCCGCCGACCATGACCACGCCCTTGACGTCCTCGACGCGCAGGCCGGCATCGCGCAGCGCCTTCTTGACCGGCTGCAGGGTTTTCGAGATCAGCGTCTGGGTGATCGCGGCAAAGGTGGCGACATCGAGCTTGATATCGACGATCTCGCCGTTGGACAGGCGCACGGTGATCGGCGCTTCCGGATTGTGGCTCAGGTATTCCTTGGCTTCCCGGCAACGCATCATCAGCAGCCGGGCGTCTTCGGGCGACAGCGGCTGCAGCTTGGCCTGTTCGATGACCCAGCAGAAGATGCGGTGGTCGAAGTCGTCGCCGCCGAGCGCCGAATCGCCGCCGGTGGACATGACCTCGAAAACGCCCTTCGTCAGCTTCAGGATCGAGATGTCGAAAGTGCCGCCGCCGAGGTCATAGACCGCATAGACGCCTTCCGCCCCGTTGTCGAGGCCGTAGGCGATGGCCGCCGCGGTCGGTTCGTTGAGCAGGCGCAGCACGTTCAGCCCGGCCAGGCGGGCGGCATCCTTGGTAGCTTGGCGCTGGGCGTCGTCGAAATAGGCCGGCACAGTGATCACGGCGCCGACCAGATCGCCGCCGAGGGCGGCTTCGGCACGGGCCTTCAGGCTCTTGAGGATTTCCGCCGAGACTTCGACCGGACTCTTGATCCCGGCGTGGGTTTGCAGCTTGAGCATGCCCGGCGCTTCGACGAAATCGTAGGGCATCGACTCGACATGGGCGATGTCCTTGAGGCCGCGGCCCATGAAGCGCTTGACCGAGACGATGGTGTGGCGCGGATCGACCGCCTGGTTTTTCTGTGCCTCGTAGCCGACTTCGGTCGAGCCGTCGGCGTGATAGCGGACGACCGAGGGCAGCAGCGGCCTGCCCTGCTCGTCGGCCAGACAGACGGCCATGCCGCTGCGGACGGTGGCGACCAGCGAGTTGGTGGTGCCGAGATCGATGCCGACTGCCAGTTTATGTTCGTGCGGAGCCGCGGATTCGCCGGGTTCGGCGATTTGAAACAGAGCCATTTTTTATTCTTCCAGCGATGCCAGCGCATCGTCGATTTCAGACAGGAGTTTTTCCAGAAACATCAGCCGGCGCACCCGGTCGGTGGCCACGGCGAATTCTTTTGTTGCGTCGAGCAGATGCCCGACTTCTTCGTAACGACTGTCGATGTCGGCCCGCAGGCGGTTGTGCAGCCGCTCCAGCTCGTGGTGATCACCACCGGCCCGCGCCTCCATCACCGCCTCGCGCCATTCCATCTGTTCCATCAGGAAATCGGCTGGCATCGCCGTGTTGTTCTCGGCCTGCAGGTCGTGACCATTCAGTTCGAGCAGGTAGCGCGCCCGGCCGAGCGGTTTCTTCAGGGTCTGATAACCCTCGTTGACCCGCGTCGCCCACTGCATCGATAGCCGCCGCTCGCCGTCCGGGGCATTGGCGAAACGGTCCGGGTGCACCTGCGCCTGCACATCGCGAAAACGCGAGTCGAGTTCCGACACGTTCAGCCGGAAAGCCCGCGGCAGTTCGAACAGGGAGAAGAAATCGGCGGTCAGGTCCAACAATCACCTCAGCTTTGCGGCGCTTGAAACCGCGAAAACCTCAAAGCGAAGGCGGGGCTAGGCGCCGCCCGCGCAGACAGTACGAATAGTACGGCAAGCGGGCGGCAACGACGCCCTGCCGAGCCGGCGATCAAACGTTGAAGGATTCGCCGCAGCCGCACTGATCCTTGACGTTGGGATTGTTGAACTTGAAGCCCTCGTTCAGTCCTTCGCGGGCAAAGTCCAGCTCCATCCCGTCAAGGTAAGGCATGCTTTTGGCATCAACGATAACCTTGACGCCAGCGCTTTCGAAGACCACATCATCCTCATTCACCTCGTCGACGAACTCCAGCTTGTAGGCCATGCCGGAACAGCCCGAGGTCCGCACGCCGAGGCGCAGGCCAATGCCCTTGCCCCGCTTGCTCAGGAAGTTGGCGACATGTTTTGCCGCCGAGTCGCTCAAGGTCACGCCCATACTTATTCTCCGTGCTTTTTCTTGTAATCCGCCACGGCTGCCTTGATGGCATCCTCGGCCAGGATCGAACAGTGAATTTTAACCGGCGGCAGGGCCAGCTCT
Source organism: Betaproteobacteria bacterium HGW-Betaproteobacteria-12 (assembly GCA_002842345.1). Lineage (GTDB taxonomy): Bacteria > Pseudomonadota > Gammaproteobacteria > Burkholderiales > Rhodocyclaceae > Azonexus. The sequence continues at coordinate 5,471 of PHCU01000180.1, forward strand.
TCGGCGATCTCGGTATTTTTGATAGACAGCGCCTGATCGACCGTCTTGCCCTTGACCCACTCGGTCACCAGCGACGACGAGGCAATTGCCGAGCCGCAACCGTAGGTCTTGAACTTGGCATCCTCGATCACGCCGGCCTTGTTGACCTTGATCTGCAGCTTCATCACATCGCCGCAGGCCGGGGCGCCGACCATGCCGGTACCGACGCCGTCGTCTTCCTTGCCGAAGGAACCGACGTTACGCGGATTCTCATAGTGATCAATGACTTTTACGCTATAGCTCATGTTGTTTCTCCGTTAATTCAGGGTGTCTTTAGACAATTCTATTAGTGCGCAGCCCACTGGACAGTACTCAGGTCGATACCTTCCTTGTACATGTCCCACAGCGGCGAAAGATCACGTAACTTGCCAACTTTGGTGTGCAACAAGTTGATTGCATAGTCAATTTCCTCTTCAGTCGTAAAGCGACCGATACTGAAACGGATGGAGCTGTGGGCCAGTTCGTCATCACGCCCCAGGGCGCGCAGTACGTAGGACGGCTCCAGGCTGGCCGAGGTGCAGGCCGAACCGGACGACACCGCCAGATCCTTGATCGCCATGATCATCGACTCGCCTTCGACATAGGCGAAGCTGATGTTCAGGTTGTGGGCGACGCGCTGCTCCAGATCGCCATTGACGAAGGTCGCCTCGATATCCTGAAGTCCTTTCAGAAGTTTATCGCGCAACACCATGATTCTATGGTTTTCTTCTACCATTTCCTCCTTGGCCAGACGGAAGGCTTCGCCCATGCCGACGATCTGGTGCGTGGCCAGCGTGCCGGAGCGAAAACCGCGCTCATGGCCACCACCGTGCATCTGCGCTTCCAGGCGGATACGCGGCTTGCGCCGCACGTACAGGGCGCCGATGCCCTTCGGCCCGTAGGTCTTGTGCGCCGAGAAGCTCATCAGGTCGACCTTCAGTTTGCTCAGGTCGATATCGACCTTGCCGGTGGCCTGCGCCGCATCGACGTGGAAGATGATGCCGGCGTCGCGGCAGATTTCGCCCAGTTCGGCGATCGGCTGAATGACGCCGACTTCGTTATTGACGAACATCACCGAAGCCAGCACGGTATCCGGACGAATGGCCGCCTTGAACACGTCCAGATCGAGCAGGCCGTCTTCCTTGACGTCGAGATAGGTGGCCTCGAAGCCCTGGCGTTCCATTTCGCGGACGGTGTCGAGCACAGCCTTGTGCTCGGTCTTGACGGTGATGATGTGCTTGCCCTTGGTGCCGGCGTAGAAATTGGCGGCGCCCTTGATGGCGAGATTGTTGGACTCGGTGGCGCCGGAGGTCCAGACGATTTCCTTGGGATCGGCATTGACCAGCGCCGCGACCTGCTCGCGCGCCTCTTCCACCGCCGCATCGGCCACCCAGCCGAAGCTGTGCGAACGCGAAGCGGGATTGCCGAAGTGTTCGTACAAATAGGGAATCATTTTTTCGGCAACGCGCGGGTCGACCGGAGTGGTCGCCGAGTAGTCCAAGTAGATGGGCAGTTTCATCGTCATTCTCGCTAGGTCGGGTTGTTCAGACGGCCATTGCCGTAAGTCCCTGCAGGCGTCCGACTGTAACCTGCACGGCTTT
>PHCU01000181.1 GCA_002842345.1 Betaproteobacteria bacterium HGW-Betaproteobacteria-12
CGGGCGCTGCGAGGCCTGCCAGGGCGACGGCATGATCAAGGTCGAGATGCACTTCCTGCCCGACATCTACGTGCCCTGCGACGTCTGCCACGGCAAGCGCTACAACCGCGAGACGCTTGAAGTGCAGTACAAGGGCAAGACCATCCACGACGTGCTCGGCATGACCGTCGAGCAGGCGCGCGAATTCTTCGACCCGGTACCGGTGGTGGCCCGCAAGCTGCAGACCCTGGTCGATGTCGGCCTGTCCTACATCACGCTCGGCCAGAGCGCCACCACGCTGTCCGGCGGCGAGGCGCAGCGGGTCAAGCTGGCGCTCGAGCTGTCCAAGCGCGACACCGGCCGCACCTTGTACATCCTCGACGAACCGACCACCGGCCTGCACTTCCAGGACATCGAGCTGCTGCTCGCCGTGCTGCAGCGCCTGGCGGCGCACGGCAACACCATCGTCGTCATCGAACACAACCTCGACGTGATCAAGACCGCCGACTGGATCGTCGATCTCGGCCCCGAAGGCGGCGGCGGCGGCGGCCGCATCCTGGCCGCCGGCCCGCCGGAACAGATCGCCAAATGCAAGGCCAGCCATACCGGCCGCTTCCTCAAACCGTTGCTGGAGAAAAAGGCATGACTGCCGCCGAATACAAGGGAAAAAAAGGCCTGCGCCGGCTGTGGAACGCGCTCGGCTATTCGCGCGACGGCCTCGGTGCCGCGTGGACCAACGAAGCCGCCTTCCGCGAGGAAGTGCTGCTCGCCGCCGTCGCCATCCCGCTGGCGCTGTATTTCGGCCAGACCGGCGTCGACCGGGCACTGCTGATCGGCAGCATCCTGCTGGTTTTGATCGTCGAAATCCTCAATTCGGCGGTAGAAGCGGTAGTCGACAAGGCCTCGCCGGAAAAGCATGAACTGGCCAAGCGGGCCAAGGACATGGGCAGCGCCGCTGTGCTGCTCAGTCTGCTCAACGCCGCTGCCATCTGGGCCTGTGTGCTGATTTAGTTGTCAGTCGTGGGTCGTCAGCGACTAACAGCTCACGGACTGACATCCAGGCCGCCGGCGGCGACCACGCAGTTGCGGCCGCGGCGCTTGGCTTCGTACAGCGCCTCGTCGGCGCGGCTTAGGGCGACCTCCAGCGTACATTCCGAGGCGTCGGCCAGACCCATGCTGAAAGTCACGCGGACCAGCCGGCCGTCACCCAGCCGGATGTCGTAGTTGGCGCAGGCGGAGCGGAAACGCTCGGCCAGCCGGGCGGCCTCGACGAGCGTGATTTCCGGGAAGACGAAAGCGAACTCTTCGCCACCGTAGCGACAGACGAGATCGGACTGCCGCAGGGTTTCCTGGATCAGCGCGGCGAAAGCGCGCAGCACGCTGTCGCCGGCCGCATGACCGTAGGTATCGTTGAGTTTCTTGAAGAAATCCAGGTCCGCCATGCCGATCGTCACCGGCCGCCGGTAGCGTTGTGCCCGGTGCAGTTCGGCATCGGCCGTGATCATGAAGTGGCGGCGATTGATCAGCCCGGTCAGACCGTCGCGATTGGCCAGGGTCTCCAATGCCAGGCGCGCCCGTTCGTTTTCCGCCAGCGACGAGTGCAGCTTGCCGATGGCCTGCTCGACCGACTGGATTTCGGCCATCGCCGCCTGCTCGAACTCCGGTGCCGGACGGTCGACGCCCAGATTGGACAGCGCCTTGTCGATGCGCTGCAGGGGATGAATCATGTGTACGCGCAGCAGGATCAGGAACAGCACCAGGAAGAGGCCGACCACGCCGAGGGCGACGGAGAGCTTGACGCGCGCCAGCTTGATCGCCTTCGAGACCTCGCCGAGATCGTTGGTCGCCAGGTTGATGCCCTGCAGCGAGACATCGTCGACCAGCAGGCCGAGGCGGGACGACAGGCGCTGCCACTCGCCGAGCCGGTCGGCGAACACCTTGTCGTCCAGCACCGCCAGACGCATGGTTTCGGCGAGAAAATGCTCGGCCAGACGCGCCTGGGCGGCGGCCTCCGGATGTTCGAGCACGCTCGGATGACTGGCCACCAAGGTGGCAACGAACATCGCCTGCTGCCGGGCCTGCGGCGACGTCGCCAGGAAGACGCGTTCGCCTTCCTGACGCAGCTGGTCGAGATTGCGGGCCAGACGCTGGTAGCGGATGATTTCCGGCACCGTCTTTTCCTGCAGGCGGTCGGCGGTATCGATGACGCGCTGCTGGTCGACCCAGATCAGTCCGACCATGACCCCGAAGGTAACGACGAAGACCATCGCCAGCAGGGCGAAGGCCATGCCGGCACGGTAGCCTTTGAAGCGGGCGAGGCGGCTCATGGTGACTCTCGGCGATCCGGGTTGCAGGAGACGAGGCACATGATCAGTCGACCCGCAACGGCAGGAACTGCGAATTGATCCGGTCGTAGGTGCCATTGCGCTTGATGCGGTCGAGTGCGGCGTCGAGCGGCGCCTTGAGCTCCGGGCGGCGCGGCGAAATGCCGAAGGCCACGTCGCCGGCCAGCTCGGGCTCCGGCATGACCTGCTTGAGCAGCCCGAGCTGGCGGAACTGCTCGTTCTGCATCAGCCCGACGCCGGTACCCATCGGGATCAGCGCCGCCTGGGCGACACCGGCGCGCAGCGGTTCGATCAGCTCGCCATTGGTCAGCACCGCCACCGTGTCCCAGTTGCGGGCACGGGCGAAACGCTCCTGGGCCGAGCCGCTGAGCACCGCGACGCGGACCCCACGCTGCCCCGGCAGGACGCCGCTGCGGGCGAACCACAGCGTCACTGAGCGGAAATAGGGTTTGGCAAACAAAAATCTGGCCCGCCGTTCCGGCGTTTCGAGCAGGCTGATCGCGGCGATGTCGATCTCGCCCGCTGCCAGGTCGTCGAGCGCGACGTTCAGCGTGCTCGGCTGAAAATTGCAGCTGGCTTTCATCTCCGTGCACAGGGCGCGGGCGATCTCGATGGTGAAGCCGGTCAGGCGGCCGTCAACGGCGCGAAAGGCCATCGGCGGCGCGTTTTCCAGCACGGCGACGCGCAACTCGGCGGCCGGCGTGGCCGCTACCGCCCCGGCACCGCATAACGCCCCCAGCAACACCATCATCCGCAGGAACATCTCGCCTCGCATGAAACCCTCTATTACTAAAGTATAACCAGCCGCCACGCCGCTGCTTGTGACAGGCAAAGTTTATTCCACACCGACAGCCACCACGCATCGCCTCACGTCAATTCAACCAGCCGGTCCTGCAACGGGAAATAGATCGCCATGCGCAGTGGCAGCCCGCTGCCGGCAAACAGCCCGGCATAGCGCTCGAGTTGCGGCCGATGGACCGTGGCGCGCGCCGCCAGTTCCGCCTCCGGCAGATGCACGGTCTTGTAGTCGATGATCCAGCGGCAGCCGTCAGCGACGAAACAGCGGTCGATGATGTGATTGGCGATGCTGCCGTCGCCACCGCGGCTGCTCCAGGCCTCTTCGGCACCGGCCTCGGCGTGGCCGGCGAGCAGCCAGCGGCCGGTCTCCGAAGCCAGTGTGCGGCAGAGCGCCGCCACTGCTTCGCCGGCGGCGTCCTGCGCCCGATCGCTGGCATGCCCCTGGGCCTGCAGCCAGCGCTGCCAGGCCGGGGCCAGCGTCGCGACGCGCGTCGGCGACCACAGGCCCAGGCCGTCACGGGCGACCAGCTCCAGCGCCCGATGCACCAGCGTGCCGAGCGATGCTTCCAGCGACAGCGTCTCGGGCAGGACATCGAGTTGCAGCGGATTGTCGCCGCCGCCGCTCACTGCTTCTGCCGCGCCCAGGGCGGCCGGCAGGCCGACCTCGGCCAGACGCAGCAGCGGCGGCGCAAAGGTGGCCGGATCGAGGCTGGCGACGGCGGCCGGCGTCGGCTCGGCAGCGGCCAGTGCGGCGGCGAACAGCGGCTGGGCGAGGCCCGGCCACAGTAGCTTGAGCAGGGTGCCGTTAGCCGGCGGCTTGAGGCCGTCGTCCTTGCGTTCATCGGCAGCAGCGACGCCGACCAGATGCAGGCGGCGGATGGCGCGGGTAGCGGCGACGTAGAGCAGGCGCTCGTCCTCGTGGCCGGCGCGCTCGCCTTCCAGGCGGCGCAGGTAGTCGTAGACGGTCGGCTCGCCGGTGGCCGCATCGCGCGCCTTCAACGGCGCCACCAGCAGGTGTTCCTGGCCATCCGGGCCGGCAACCTCGTCCCACAGCAGCAGGCTGCTGTCGTTAGCGCCGGTCTCGCGGTGCAGACCGGGCACGATCACGGTGTCGAATTCGAGGCCCTTCGACTTGTGCACGGTCATCATCTGCACCGCATCGCCCAACGGATCGGCAGGGGCGAACAGTTCGCCGGCCTGGCTCGCCAGGGTGTCGGCGGTCAGTTTGCGCGCCGCTGCCAGACGGTCGAGCAGCGCGAAGAAGGCCTCGACATCGGCCAGCGCTTCCGGCGCTTCCAGGCAGCGCGGGCCGCCGAGCAGCAGCCAGGTGGCCTCCAGCCAGCGCCGCGGATGCTGGCGGTCGCAGCCGGCGAAGGCCAGTTGCAGCACCTCGCGCACAGCCAGCAGGCGCTGCCGGCCGTCGGCCGACAGCCGGGCCAGCCGGGCCTCGTCCTGCATCAGCTGCCAGATGGTCCGTTTCCGGTCATCGCCGGCCAGCGCGTGCAGGTCGGCCAGGGTCAGGCCGCACCACGGGGCGCGCAGCACGGCCAGCCAGTGCACGCGGTCGGCGCGGTGATGCAGGGCGCGGAACAGGGTCAGCAAGTCCTGCACGTGCTGGCGGCCGTCGAGGCCTTCGATGTCCACCGCCTGGAAGCGCAGTTCCGGGGCGCTGCGACGGACTTCGGCGACCAGCGCATCGAGGTGCGAGCGGGCGCGGACCAGCACGGCGATGCGTTCGGCCGGCGCCTCGCGGCGGGCGGCGCGGATGATCTCGAGCACCCGGCGCGCCTCGTCGCCGGCTGCATCGCTGTCCTCACGGGCGATCAGCGCGTGGATGACGACCTCGCTGTCGGCGCGCGGCGCCCGCGTGGCGGCCGAGGCGGCGTAGCGCACGGCGCCGGTTTCCGGCGCGTCCTCGGCCGGGAAGATGGCCGGGAAGGCGCGATTCACCCAGTCGACGATGCCCGGATAGGAGCGGTTGTTGCGGAACAGGCGCAGGTGTTCGAGGCGGATGTCGCCGATGCCGCGCTCGCGGACGCGCAGGAACAGCCCGACGTCGGCCTTGCGGAAACGGTAGATGGACTGCATCGGGTCGCCGACGACGAACAGCGTGCGCCCGTCGCCCGGCATCCAGCCGCGCGTCAGCTTGCCGATCAGGCCAACCTGGCTGGGGCTGGTGTCCTGGAATTCGTCGACCAGCAGGTGGCGGATGCGGTAGTCCAGCGCCTGCGCCAGGTCGGTCGGCGCCTCGTCGTCGCCCAGTGCCAGGCCGGCACGGGCGGCGATCTCGATGAAATCGACCTCACCGGCTTCCTGGAAGGCCAGCCACAATTGCCCGGCGGCCAGGCGCAGCAGGCGGGCGAAGCATTCGACGGTGGCCCATTCGGCTGGGCTCAACTGCGGCTGCGGCAACTGCCCGAGCACGCCGAGGCGGTCCGCGATGCCGGGCAGCGCGGCGAGATCGGCCAGCACCTCGCTCATCGCTTCCTTCTGGGCGGCGAACTCCTTGCCGGTCGGGAAGCCGATGTTCTTGTTCAGCGCCTTGCGCAAGCCGCCGGTGCCGGTCAGCAGCAGGCTTGCCAGCGCCCGCCAGCGCGGCAGGTCGGCGATCTCGGCGGCCAGGGCTTGATCCCAGTCGAGCAGCGGTTCGAGCAGCTCCGGCATATTGGCCGCGGCAAAGCGGGCCAGCGGCATCAGGCGGCGCTGCCAGCCGGCGTCGAGCAAGTCGGCGACGGCCGCCAGATCGCGCTCGACCAGCGCCGCGAAGCCGGCCTCGACTTCGGCGCGCAGGGCGCCACCGTCGAAGCGGGTGGCGTGGTGCAGCCACTGGTCACGACGGCCGAGCATGGCCACCAGCAGCTTTTCCAGGCGGCCGGCATTGTTGTCCAGGCAGGCCAGCGCGGCGGCCACCACCTCGGCATCGGCGTCGCCGGCCTCGACCATTTCCAGCGTCCGCCGCGCGGCGGTGGCGTAATGCGCCTCGGCATCCTCGCTAACGCCGGGCTGGCTGCCGAAACGGCTGAGATAGGGCATCTGCCGCGCCAGGCTGGCACACAGCGCATCCAGCGTGGTGATGCGTAGCCGGCCGGGATGGCCGAGCAGGCCCCAGCTGCGGGCGGCATCGTGGGCCAGCACCTGGCGGGCGAGTACAAAAGTCTGCTGCTTGTGCGCCTGTTCGGGCGGCACGCCGGCGGCGGCGATTTCCAGGCTGCCGAGAATGCGGTCGCGCATCTCGGTCGCCGCCTTGTTGGTGAAGGTCAGCGCCAGCACCTCCTCCGGCTGCTCGACCACGGCCAGCAGGCGCAGGTAGCGCTGCGTCAGCAGCTCGGTCTTGCCAGCCCCGGCCGGCGCTTCGACGATGAATGAGGCGATGTCCAGCGCCCGCAGGCGGGCGCCGGCATCTTCCTGCAGACGATCCATGGCGGCGCTCATCAAGCCAGCGCCTCGGCCAGCAGCCGCCGGCGTTCCGCCAGGCGCAGCAGGGGCAGCACTTCGCAGTACTGCAGCCCCTTCTCGTCGGCGAAGACGACGCCGGCCCGCCCCTCGCGGACTTCGCCGGCGATGGCGTGCAGGCGCTCGCGCCAGTGGGTGACGACGGCGATCCAGTCGGGAAATTCGGCCGGGTCGAAGATCTTCTGCTTGTCGTCGCCGACGCCCTGGACACCGGGCAGCAGGTCGGTCTCGTCGGCGACGCCGGCGAAGGCCGGTTTGTCCGGCAGCACCTTGGCGAAGACGACGGCTGCCACTTCGTCATTGACCAGCGCCGCATAGATCGGCAGCTGCGGCTCGGTGATGCGCTGGCCGGCCCAGTTCTTGACGTCGATGGCGGCGCCGGTCTTGTAGTCGATGATCACCTGGCGGCCGTCGGCCAGGCGGTCGATGCGGTCGACCACCATGCGCACGCGGATGCCTTCGATCTCGACT
>PHCU01000182.1 GCA_002842345.1 Betaproteobacteria bacterium HGW-Betaproteobacteria-12
CAGTAGAGCAGTAAAACTGGAGTGGTAGTTCAGTTGGTTAGAATACCGGCCTGTCACGCCGGGGGTCGCGGGTTCGAGTCCCGTCCACTCCGCCAACATGCAAAAAGCCGTTGAAATCGATGATTTCAACGGCTTTTTCCTTTTCCGGCGGCAATGCCGATTGCCCTGACACCTAGCCCGGGCGGGGCATGAATTCCATGCTCATGCGGACCAGTTCGGCGACCGATCCGGCCTGAAGCTTCTGCATGATCAGATGACGGTAGGTCTCCGCCGTCCGCTGGCTGATACCCAGTTCGTCAGCGATTACCTTGGTCAGCTTGCCTTCGAAGATACCGGCCAGCACCTCGCGTTCGCGCGGGGTCAGCGATGCCATCCGTTCGCCGATCTCCCGGCTGCGCGCCTGCATCTCGGCCCGTGCCTGGTCCATGCGCAGGCCGTCCTGGATGCGATCGAGCAATTGTTGCGTGGAAAACGGCTTCTGGAAAAAATCGAGCGCCCCGCCACGCATGGCGCGGACCACCGAGGGCACTTCCGGGTAGCTGGAGATGAAGATCATCGGCAGATCGATCTCCCGCTGGCGTAATTCGTCCTGCAGATCGAGACCGCTCATGCCCGGCATCCGGACATCGGTGACGATGCAGCCGCTCATGCTCGTTTGCGCCTGGGCAAGAAAGGTCTGCGAATTGGTGAATACCGCATAGGGTAATCCGATCGACTCGACCAGATCGACCAGGACATAGGTAATGACCGGGTCGTCATCAATTAGATAGACCTTCGCCGTCATCGCTCGCGCTTGCTCAATCGCATCAAAGGTTCAAATCAGGATTGGCCGGCCGCCAGGCCCGGCCGGGATGACATCGATACCCCGGCGATGGCGCAGTCAGCGGCGCGCATCGCGGAGCGACGGTGGGCGGATTATAGCGAATCCGCCCGGAGCGCAGCGCGGGCGGCCAGCTCAGCCGATAATTTCGCGGATATTGCGGACCAGCGCAGCCAGTTCGTCGATCAGCGCGGCACAGAGCCGGCCGACCTCTTCCTGCGGGGCATTGGCGCGCAATGCCCCATGCAGCGCCGTCGCGGCGCTCACCACGCGGGTCGCCCCGATGGTGCCGGCAGAGCCTTTCAGCGAATGCGCCAGATCGGTCAGGGCGGACCGATCGTTGCCGGCCTGACCGTCCGAGAAGCGCTGCAGATCGGCGGCATGGCTGTCGACAAACAGCGACAGCATGTGGGCGTGCTTCGACGGGATACCACGGACCTGGGCCAGCCCGTAATCGACATCCAGCCCGGCAATGGCCGCCAGCTTGCGGCGCCATGCGGCGACATCGGGAGCCAGCGACGGGGAGTCGGGACTCTCCGCGCTTACGCTGCCGCCGCTCGCCTGCACTACCGGCGGCCTGGCCGGTAGCCACTGGAGCAGCGCGGCGTAGAGCACCGCCGGCACCACCGGCTTGGCGATGAAGTCATTCATGCCGGCTGCCCGGCAAGCCGCCCTGTCCTCCTCGAAGGCGTTGGCCGTCATCGCCAGGATCGGCACCTCCCGACCGCCGGGCCGCTGGCGGATGCGCCGCGTCGCTTCCCGGCCATCCATCACCGGCATCTGCACATCCATCAAGACGACTTCGTAGCTTGTTGCCTCGGCCTTGCAGACGGCGTCAGCTCCATCCACCGCAACATCGACGACAAGCCCGGCCCACTGCAGCAGATCGCGGGCGACGTCACGGTTCAGCGGGTTGTCCTCGACCAGCAGGACACGGGCGCCGGCGTGGCCTTCGCGCAGCCGGACGTCGGCATTGCCGACGAGCGACGCCGGCAGTTCGAGGGTCGGCACGTCATCGGCGCCAGGTTGCAGGCACACCGTGAACCAGAAGCGGCTGCCCCGACCCGGCTGCGAATCGACGCCGACATTGCCGCCCATCAGTTGTGCCAGGCGCCGGGTGATCGTCAGTCCCAGTCCGCTGCCGCCGTACTTGCGCGTGGTTGACGTGTCGACCTGCTCGAAGGCCTTGAACAGACCGGGTATCTTCTCGGCGGCGATGCCGATGCCGCTGTCCTTGACTTCGAAATGGATCAGCAGCGCATCATCGCCCTCCTCGAGCAGGCGCACCCGCAGGCAGATCGCGCCGCGCTCGGTGAATTTCACGGCATTCGCCGCGTAGTTCAGCAGCGCCTGACGGACCCGGGTCGGATCGCCGCGCAACCAGCCGGGCACGCCCTGGATATCGACGTCGATGCGGATGTTCTTTTGCCGCGCCGGCTCGGCAATGATGGCCAAGACGCTATCGATGATGCCGGAAAGCTGGAAGCTGGTGCTCTCCAGCTGCAGCCGGCCGCCTTCGATCTTGGACAGGTCGAGGGTGTCATTGATGATCGACAGCAGGTGCTGCCCTGCCCCGCTGATCTGATCGAGGTGGATTGCCTGTTCCGGCCGGACGCCATCGCGCCGCAGGATGTGGGTGAGCACGATGATGGCGTTCAGCGGCGTCCGGATCTCGTGGCTCATGTTCGCCAGGAAGCTGCTCTTGGCCCGGCTGGCCGCCTCGGCAGCATCCTTGGCCTGCGCCAGTTCGGTGGTCCGGGAAACGACCAGCTCCTCGAGATTCTCGCGGTAGCGTTCGAGCTCCTCGGCCACCTGCTTGCGCTCGGTAATGTCTTCCTTGAGCGCCAGATAGTGGGTCACCCGCCCGTCCGGCTGACGGATCGGGCTGACGATGGCGAACTCGTAGTAGGTGCTGCCATCCTTGCGCCGGTTGCAGAACTCGCCCCGCCAGGTGCGCCCCTCGGCGAGCGCCTGCCACATCGCGACATAGGTTCCGGCCGGCGTCTGGCCCGAGTTGAGAATGCGCGGATTCTGGCCGAGAACCTCGGCCCGACCGTAGCCTGTCTTGCGGACGAAGGCGTCGTTGACGTACTCGATCCTGGCGTCGATATCGGTGATGACGATGCTTTCCGGACTCTGTTCGACCGCCCAGGACAGTTTGCGCAGCGACTCCTCGGTCTGCTTTCGCTCGCTGATATCCGAAATGTAACCGTGCCAGAGCACCGCGCCATCGCGCTCGCGCTCCGGCTTGGCATTGGCCAGCAGCCAGCGGACGGTGCCATCGGCAAAGCCCACCCGGTATTCCTGATGCCAGGGCGTCAGTTGCGCCGCCGACTGCTGGATGGCGTCGATGACGCCGTCGACATCGTCGGGATGCAGCACGGCCAGCGCCGCCGAGGCATCGTCGCGGACCTCCGCCGGGCTGACCCGGTAGATGTCGCGGATCGCCTCGGAGGCAAAGGGGAAACTCGAACTGCCGTCGGCCCGCAGGCGGTACTGGAAGACCAGGCCGGGCACCCGGCTGGCGATTTTTTCCAGGCGGGCCAGCGCCTCCCGCTGCGCCGCCTCGACCCGCTTGAAGGCCGAGATGTCGCGGGCCGAACAATAGAGCGCCGGCTGTCCGTCATAGCTGAGCGGGATGGCATTGACCTGGACCGCGAAGTCGCTGCCGTCAGGCCGCCGGTAGCGCGTCTCGAAGACCGCATTGCCCGGCTGCTGCAGCAGTTCGTCAAAACGCCCGAACAAATCGTTTTCCGGCCCGTCGCTGCTCCATTGGCCGAATTTAAGCCCCAGCACCTCGGCGCGCGGGCGACCGAGCATGGCGCAGAACGAATCGCTGACATCGAGCAGGCTGCCGTCGGCGGCGATGATGTGGAGGCCGTCGCTGGCATTGCGCAGCATCAGCTGGTTGCGTTCGCTCTCGCGGACGAGCTCGGCGACGGCACGCTCGCGGCTGCGCCAGGCGCCGAGCAGCAGCCAGCAGGACGCCAGGGTGATCAGGACCGCCAGCAAACCGATCATGCCGATGCCGAAGGCGTCCTTCAGCGTCGCCTGGCGCGACGTTTCGCTCGAGCTGCCGACAATGACGTAATAGGGATAGCCGAGCACCTTGCGATAGGCATTGACGCGCTCGACGCCGTCGATGGCGCCCGGCGCCACATACGCCCCGCGCTCCGGGCTGAGCGCCAGTGCCGCCTGCAGCGGCTCCGCCGCCGCGCGTGTGCCAAGCAGCTTGCCGCTGCCTTCCGGCAAGGGATAGTGGGCGACCAGATCGAGTTCGGCGGTGCGCAGCGAGACCGCCCCGTCGGCCCCGACATCCAGCGAGGCGAAGGTCTTGGCAAAATGCTCGGCGGCGATGCTGGCGCTGACCACGCCAGCGAAGGAACCATCCGGCCGGTTCAGGCGCCGCGCCAGGACGATCACCCATTTATCCTTGACGTGACCGAACAGCGGCCGCGAGATAACCAGGGCATTGCCCTCGCCGCGCCGCGCCTGCCGGTAGAAATCGCTGGCCGCCAGACGCTGCTCATCGCTAGCGGCGGCACCCACACCGCCCGCACTCGTCTCCGTGTCGATCCGGATCTGCTCGAGCTCCGGCATCTCGGCCAGCTTCCGGCGCAGGATTGCATCGACCGTCCGGGCATCGGCGCCGCGCAGCAGCTCCGTCTGCTCGTAAAGAAAAGCCACCGACTTCAGGGTCAGGTCGGCCTTGTCGATAACGCCCGCCACGTAGTGCTCGAGGGCGTGCGCCAGGTTGTCGCTGCGGGCGAAGGCCAGCTCCTGGTGCTGCTCGTGCGCCTTGAAGGCGCTCCAGCCCACCATCGCGCCGATCAGGGTAACGACGATGGCCAGGCCGATCAGCAGGCGCTGGCGCAGTCCGGCGTCGCCGCTTTTCGCCGGGGTATCGGACATGCTGCGGGCCACCTAGCCGTTCAGCCCGGCCGGCGAAGCGGCGGTACGCGCCAGCCGGCGCCGGCCAGGGCGTTGCCGATCACCTCGAGCGTGGTCCATCTCAGCCCCTCCGTCCGTCATCGAGGTGGAAAAAGGTCATTGTCTGCTGCAACTGCTCGGCCTGCGACCCGAGTTCCTCGGCGGTCGCCGCTAGTTGCTCCGAGGCCGAGGCATTGAGCTGCGTCGCCTGGTTCAACTGGCCGATCGCACCATTGATCTGGGCGACGCCGCTCGACTGCTCGGCCGAGGCAGCGGCGATCTCCTGCAGCAGGTCGGAGGTCTGGCGGATGCCCGGCACCATCTCGCCGAGCAGCTTGCCGGCCAGTTCGGCCTGTTTGACCGAGGTTCCGGCGAGGTCACCGATTTCCCGGGCGGCGATCTGCGAGCGTTCGGCCAGCTTGCGCACCTCGGCGGCAACGACGGCAAAGCCCTTGCCGTGATCGCCGGCGCGGGCGGCCTCGATGGCGGCATTGAGGGCCAGCAGGTTGGTCTGGTAGGCGATGTCGTCGATGATGCCGATCTTGCTGGCGATGCTCTTCATGTCGTCCACCGTCTGTGTCACGGCCTCGCCGCCATTGACCGCTTCGCCGGCGGCCGCCGTGGCCATACCGCCGGTGACCCGGGTGTTTTCGGTGTTCTGGGCAATCGAGGCGGCCATCTGCTCCATCGAGGCCGTGGTTTCCTCGACCGAGGCCGCCTGCTGGCTGGACGACTGCGACAAGGTCTGGGCCGTGGCCGCCACCTGTTCGGCAGCATTGCTCAGATTGTCGGCCGCCGTATGTACTTCACCGATGATCTGGCGCAGCCGGTCGATCATGTCGCGAAACGAACCCAGCACCATGCCAACCTCGTCCTGACGCCGGCTGTCGATCTTCACGCTCAGATCGCCGCCGGCGATCCTTCCCGAGATAGCCACCAGTTGGTTCATCGGCGCGATGACGATGCGGTTGAGGTAGTAGGTCAGCACGATGAGCAAGGTAATCGTCACCAGGAAAGTCGCCTCGATCAGCAGGCCCTTGACATGCTCGGCAAGGCCGAAAATTTCGTCGGAATAGCTGCCGGCGGCGATGATCCAGTTCCACGCCGGGAACTCCGAAAAGACGACGATCTTGTCGCGCGGCTCGTTCTCGCCGGCTGCCTTGTTGAGCCACGGGTAGATGATAGTCCCGTTGCGTTTCTCCAGGATCGTCCGGATGAAGTAGTTGCCGCTGCTGTCCTGCGCCCCCGAGATGTTCCTGCCTTCCTGACTCGGGTGGATGACCAGGGTGCCGGCCGCCTCGCCGGTGGCATCCAAGACATAGACGTAACCGGTGTCCCCCAGCTTGACCTGCTTGATGGTCTGCTTGACGTAGTCGAGCGATGACTTGATGTCGATACCGACGAAGCTCAGGCCGATCAGCTGCCCCCATTGGTCGAGGATAGGCTCGTACTTAGTCATGTAGTCGCGGCCGAACAGCCTGGCCTTGCCGGTATAGACCTGGCCCGCCATCAGTGTGGCGTAGCCGGGATGGTTCCGGCCCAGCAGCGTCCCCAGGGCGCGACTGCCATCCTCTTTCTTGAGCGAGGTCGCTACCCGCTCGAAATCCTCCCCGTTCTTGACGAAGAGTGTCGCAACATTCCCCTGGCCGCTACTGGAAAAGGTATCGACTTCGGCGGTTCGGCCGTTCATCGTCATTTTTCTGAGCTTCAGGGTCGGCGGCCGGGTCGTGGTGTCGAGCGAAAAATCGCTGCCCAGCTGGCTGCGGAAGGATTGACTCCAGTTAGCCGCCTGCTGCCGCAGGATGGCATCGGTCTGCGCCACCAGATTCTGGATCAGCGTCGCCGTACTGTGCAGCTTCCTGGTTTCGTCCCGTTCATTGACGTTGCGTATCTCCGTATTCAGATACAGCACCAACCCGCTCAGCAGCAGGACGATGGCGGCGGCCAGAATGGCCGAAAGCCTGACCTTGATCGACTGAAACGCCAGCATTTTATTTTCCCCTCTTGGCTTGCTCTCCGGATACCTGGACCGCGCTCAGCGCTGCCGGCCGGATTATTAAAATTGGATGGCGCCATGCCCTCCTCTGACTTGCCCAAGTCCCCGCATCGCGTCATCTCAACAACGCGCGAAATCCCCTTTCATGCTCGGCACCGGCTGGCTTGACCGGCGGCCATGCCGTCGCGATCGAGGTGGAAGAAGGTCATCGTCTGTTGCAGCTGCTCGGCCTGCGAGCCGAGTTCCTCGGCGGTCGCCGCCAGTTCCTCGGAGGCCGAGGCATTCTGCTGCGTCG
>PHCU01000183.1 GCA_002842345.1 Betaproteobacteria bacterium HGW-Betaproteobacteria-12
TTAGCCAACTCATAACAACACACATGGAGTCCACACCATGAGCAATAAAGGGCAACTCTTACAAGACCCCTTTCTCAACGCTCTCCGCCGCGAGCATGTCCCCGTTTCAATTTACCTGGTGAACGGGATCAAACTGCAGGGCCAGGTTGAATCCTTCGATCAGTACGTCGTACTGCTGAAGAATACTGTTACGCAGATGGTCTACAAGCACGCCATCTCGACGGTTGTGCCGGCCCGTCCGGTCAATCTGCAACAAGAACAGGCGGCGGAGCAATAATCGCCGGCCCGGAGGCCCGCCAGTCTGGCGGGCCGCTGCTTCCTCCCCTCTGGATTTGCCGATGATTGAACGGCCTGCCGCCGGTGAGCGGGCGGTGATCGTTCAGCTTGATTTCGGTCAGCCCGATCTGGCCGATCAACTCGAAGAACTGCGTCTGCTGACCGAATCGGCCGGTGGCCTAGTCGTCGCCGAAGTGTTCGGCCGGCGTGGCAGTCCCGATCCGAAGACCTTTGCCGGCAAGGGCAAGGTGCAGGAAATCGCCGCGATGCTGGCCGCCGGTAGCGCCGATCTGGTCATCTTCAACCACGAATTGTCGCCGGCCCAGGAACGGAATCTCGAACGCGAACTCAAATGCCGTGTGATTGACCGGACCAGCCTGATTCTCGACATCTTCGCCTTACGCGCGGCCAGTGCCGAGGGCAAGTTGCAGGTCGAGCTGGCGCAGTTGGAGCACTTGTCCACCCGCCTAGTGCGCGGCTGGACCCACCTCGAACGGCAACGCGGCGGCATCGGCCTGCGCGGTCCCGGTGAAACCCAGCTGGAAACCGACCGCCGCCTGCTCGGTAACCGCGTCAAGCTGCTCAAGGAGCGCCTCGGTCGCCTGTCCCGCCAGCGCGGCGTGCAGCGCAAGGCGCGCATGCGCGGCGATGTGCTCAATGTCTCGATCGTCGGCTACACCAATGCCGGCAAGTCCACGCTGTTCAATGCCCTGACCCATGCCGGCGTCTTTGCCGCCGACCAGTTGTTCGCGACGCTGGATACGACCTCGCGCAAGCTATGGGTCGAGGGCGGCGGCAATATCGTTATTTCCGATACCGTCGGCTTCATCCGCGAACTGCCGCACTCGCTGGTCGATGCCTTCCATGCGACGTTGGAGGCGGCCAATGATGCCGACATCCTGCTGCATGTGGTGGACAGTGCCAACCGTGCCCGCGAGGAACAGGTCTACGAGGTCAACAAAGTGCTCGACGAGATCGGTGCCGGACAGGTCCGGCAACTGCTCGTCTGGAACAAGATCGACCTGACCGAGGCGGCGCCGGGAGTCGAGCGCGACGAGTATGGTAATATCGCGCGCGTTCGCCTCAGTGCGCGCTCGGGAGCGGGCCTCGATTTGCTGCGCGAGTCGTTGGCCGAATATGCTCATGCCAAGTCCGAGGCGCGTCGCAAGGCACTGGCCGAGGCGGCGCGCGAAGCCCAACACGATTTCATCCAATAGAATTCCGATAACCATGATTCCTACGCTCGGTATTTTCATGTCGCTCAACGATAACCAATGGGGTAATCGTGGCGGCGACGATGGCGACAAGCCTGGTGGCGGGCCGCGCCGGCCCAATGATGGTCCGCCCGACCTGGAAGAACTGTGGCGTGACTTCAACCGCAAACTTTCCGGCATGTTCGGCAAGAAAGGTGGTGGTGGCGGCAACGGTGGTGGCGACGGTCCGCGCCTGCCGAACATCGACTTCAATCCCAAGTTCCTCGGTGGCGGTATCGGCCTGCTGGCCGGCCTGGTTGCCGTCATCTGGCTGGCGTCCGGTTTCTATATCGTCGATGCATCGCAGCGGGGCGTCGTCCTGCAGTTCGGCAGCTACAAGGAGTCGACCGAGCCCGGTCTGCGCTGGCGTTTCCCGTTTCCTTTCCAGTCGCATGAACTGGTCAATCTGTCCGGTGTGCGTACCCTGGAAATTGGCTATCGCGGCAGCGAGCGCAACAAAGTGCTGAAAGAGGCGCTGATGCTGACCGATGACGAAAACATCGTGAACATCCAGTTCGCCGTGCAATACATTCTCAAGGATCCGGTCGAATACTCATTCAACAACCGGCATCCGGACGAGGCCGTGATGGGGGCCGCCGAGTCGGCGGTCCGCGAAATCGTCGGCAAGAGCCAGATGAACTTCGTGCTCTACGAGGGCCGCGAGCAGATCGCCACCAGTGCCGCCCAGTTGATGCAGGACATCCTCGACCGCTACAAGAGCGGCATCATGATTTCCAAGGTGACGATGCAGAATGCCCAGCCGCCGGAGCAGGTGCAAGCTGCCTTCGATGATGCCGTCAAGGCTGGCCAGGATCGCGAGCGCCAGAAGAACGAAGGTCAGGCCTATGCCAACGACGTGATTCCGCGGGCAAAGGGTACGGCTGCACGCCTGCTTGAAGAAGCCAACGGCTATCGGCAGCGGGTGATCGCCACGGCCGAGGGTGATTCCTCGCGTTTCCGCCAGATTCAGACCGAGTACGCCAAGGCGCCCGAGGTTACGCGCCAGCGCCTCTATCTGGAAACGATGCAGCAGATTTATGCCAATACCACCAAGGTGCTGATCGATTCGAAGGGCCAGGGCAATCTGCTGTATCTGCCGCTCGACAAGCTGATGCAGACCGCTGCCGGGGTGCCGGCCCTGCAAGCCGCCGGCGAGGCGGCCTTGATGCCGAGCGGCGGCCGGACAGCGCCGGCCTTGGCATCGGAAGTGCCGCCGCAACTGGAGCGGTCGCTGGGGAACAACACGTCGTCGGGCTCCTTGCGCTCGCGTGATCGGGAGAGTCGTTGATGAGTTCGCGTCTGAATGTTCTTGGCTTTGTCGTCGCCACCGTGCTGGTGGTGCTGGCGATGTCCATGTTTACCGTCGATCAGCGGCAGTACGCGCTGGTTTTCCAGTTGGGCGAAGTCAAGCGGGTGCTCAGCGAACCCGGCCTCAATTTCAAGGTGCCGATGATCCAGAACGTGCGCTATTTCGAAAAGCGCATCATCACGCTGGATAACAACGAGCCGGAGCGCTTCATCACCTCCGAAAAGAAGAACGTGCTGGTCGACTCCTACATCAAGTGGCGTATCGTCGATCCCAGCCTGTACTACATCTCGGTCGGTGGCGATGAGGCGCGGGCGCGTACGCGCCTGAACCAGACGGTCAATGCCGGTCTGCGCGAGGAATTCGGCAAACGCACCGTGCATGACGTGATTTCCGGTGAGCGCGACAAGATCATGGAGCAGATGCGGGCGAAGGCCGACATCGATGCCCGCCGGATTGGCGTCGAGATCGTCGATGTGCGCCTGAAGCGCGTCGAACTGCCAACCGAAGTCAGCGATGCGGTGTATCGCCGGATGGAAGCGGAGCGCAAGCGCGTGGCCAACGAACTGCGTTCGGAAGGCGCGGCCGAGGCGGAAAAGATCCGCGCTGATGCCGATCGTCAGCGCGAAGTGATAGTCGCCGATGCTTATCGCGATGCCCAGAAGGTCAAGGGCGAGGGCGACGGCAAGGCGTCGGCCATCTACGCCGGTGCCTTCGGCCAGAGTCCCGAGTTTTACGCCTTCTATCGCAGTCTCGAAGCCTATCGCGGCAGCTTTACCAACAAGAACGACATGCTGGTCGTCGACCCCAGTTCCGATTTCTTCAAGTACATGAAGAGTACCGGACGTGGCGGCGACAAGGCTAAATGACCACTACGCTGCTGTTGGCCTTTGCCTTGATGCTGGTGCTTGAGGGAGCTATGCCCTTCATCGCACCGGCGGCTTGGCGCGAAACCTTCCGGCGCCTCATTCAATTTTCGGACGGGCAGATCCGCTTTGTCGGCCTGACCTCGATGGTCATCGGCCTCGTCCTCATCCTGATCTTTTCATGAACTGGCTGTTACCCGAATACATTGCCGATGCGCTGCCGGCCGAGGCTGCGCGCATCGAGCGGCTGCGCCGCGAAGTCCTCGACCACTTCAAGGTCCGTGGCTTTGAGTACGTCATGCCTCCGATGCTCGAATACCTCGAGTCGCTGCTCACCGGTGCTGGCCAGGATCTCAACCTGCGTACCTTCAAGCTGGTCGACCAGTTGTCCGGGCGGACCATGGGCGTGCGGGCCGACATCACGCCGCAGGCGGCGCGCATCGATGCCCATCTGCTCAACCATCAGGGCGTGACGCGCCTGTGCTATTGCGGCAGCGTGCTGCATACGTTGCCAGCCACCGTTTCGGCTGGTCGCGAGCCGGTACAGATCGGTGCCGAGCTGTATGGTTATGCTGGCATTGAAGCCGATCTCGACATCATTCGTCTGCTGGCTGGCGCTTTTGCTGCGGTTCGCCTGCCGCTCGGCCGTATCGATCTTGGTCATGTCGGCATCTTCCGCGCCCTGGCCGAAGCGGCAGGCCTTCCGCAGGAGGCTGAAGACAATCTGCTCAGTTTGCTGCAGGCCAAGGACGTGCCGGGGCTGAGCGAGGCCTGCAGCACGCTGGCCTCGCCATGGCGGGAAGCGCTGCTCGTTCTGCCGCAACTCTACGGCGGTGTCGAGACGATTACCCGCGCCCGGTCGGCCCTGCCTGAACTGCCGGCCATTGTCGCGGCGCTGGATGGACTTCAGCACATCTTCGCCGCAGCGACGGAACTACCGCTGTCCGTCGATCTGGCCGATCTGCGCGGCTATCACTATCACAATGGCGTGGTCTTTGCCGCTTACTGTCCCGGCTATCCGGCGGCGATCGCCCTTGGCGGCCGCTACGACGGGGCGGGCAAGACCTTTGGCCGGGCCCGACCGGCCACCGGTTTCTCGATGGACCTGCGCGAAGTCGCCCGTCTGTTGCCGCCTTCACGGCCGGCAGGGGCGATCCTGGCGCCGCATGCCGGAGCGGACAAGGCGCTGGCGGCGCATATCGCCGCCTTGCGTGCCCAGGGGGAAATCGTCGTCGAGCAACTGCCGGGAGAAGCTGCCTGCGAGGGGCCGCTTTGCGACCGCAAGCTGGCCTGTGTTGGCGAACACTGGATTATTGAAGCAATACAAGAGGATTAAGAAATGGCCAAGAATGTCATCGTCGTCGGTACCCAGTGGGGCGACGAAGGGAAGGGAAAGATCGTCGACTGGCTGACCGATCACGCACAAGGCGTGGTCCGCTTCCAGGGCGGTCACAATGCCGGCCATACGCTGGTCGTCGGCGAGCAGGTGTACAAGCTCAATCTGGTGCCGTCCGGCATTGTCCGTGATGGTGTTGACTGCTACATAGGCAATGGCGTGGTGCTGGACATCCATCACCTGCTGTCGGAAATTGCCGAACTGGAAAAAGGTGGCATCGATGTCCGCTCAAGGCTCAAGATCAGCCCGGGCTGTCCGCTGATCCTGCCGTATCACTCGGCCATCGACAAGGCGCGCGAAGGCGTCAAGGCGGAGGACAAGAAGATCGGTACCACCGGCAAGGGGATCGGTCCGACCTACGAAGACAAGGTTTCCCGCCGCGGTCTGCGGGTTTATGACCT
Source organism: Betaproteobacteria bacterium HGW-Betaproteobacteria-12 (assembly GCA_002842345.1). Classification (GTDB taxonomy): domain Bacteria; phylum Pseudomonadota; class Gammaproteobacteria; order Burkholderiales; family Rhodocyclaceae; genus Azonexus. Next base: position 5,499 of record PHCU01000183.1, read on the forward strand.
GTTTCATCCGGAGCGATTCGCCGAGAAACTGCGCGAAATTCTCGACTACCACAACTTCGTGTTGACGCAGTATTTCCAGGCGCCGGCCGTTGATTTTCAGGCTGTTTATGATCAGGCGATGGCCGATGCCGAACAGATCAAGCCACTGGTCGTCGATGTCTCAGCAGCGCTCTACGCCGCCAACAAGGCCGGTAGCAACCTGCTGTTCGAAGGCGCCCAGGGAACCTTGCTGGACATCGACCACGGTACCTACCCGTTCGTCACCTCGTCGAACTGCGTTGCCGGCCAGGCTTCGGCCGGCTCAGGCATCGGTCCCGGCATGCTGCATTACGTGCTCGGCATCACCAAAGCCTATTGCACGCGCGTCGGCGGCGGCCCCTTCCCGAGCGAACTGGATATCGACACCGAAGGTGTTCCGGGTTACCAGATGTCACAGGTCGGTCGCGAATTCGGCACCGTTACCGGTCGCAAGCGTCGCTGCGGTTGGTTCGACGCTGCTGCCCTGCGTCGTTCCGGGCGCATCAACGGCCTGACCGGTCTGTGCATCACCAAGCTCGACGTCCTGGATGGCCTCAAGGAACTGAATATCTGCACCGGCTATAAGCTGGACGGCAAGGTCATCGACCTGTTGCCCATCGGCGCGGACGAAGTTGCCCGTTGTGAGCCGATCTACGAGACCATGCCCGGCTGGAGCGGTACTACCTTCGGTGTCAAGCGCTGGGATGACCTGCCGGTCAACGCCCAGGCCTACCTGAATCGCCTCGAGGCCCTCTGCGAAGTGCCGATCGCCATCGTGTCGACCGGTCCGGAGCGGGATGAGACGATCCTTAAGGATCACCCGTTCAACTGAATTTGACGGTCTCTCGACAGCAAAACGGGCCGTTCGGCCCGTTTTTCGTTTCAGCGCGGCGGCACTGCCTGCCAGCCTTCCGGGCAGGCGTTGGTGTAGGGGTAGTACTGTCCGGACGAACCACAGTAATACCAGTTGCCGGATGGTGGCGGGGCGGAGTAGGCCGGGCTGGGCGGGGTCTGATAATGCACCGCGGCACCGATGGCGACGCCGGTCAGGGCGATCAGGGCTGCCGGTCCGATCCAGTCGTGATCACGGTGGCGGATGACGCGCGGCGCATGATGATGGTGATGCTTGAACTTCTGGAAATGCGGCGGTCGATGGTCGTGGCCATGGCGGCGATCATCCCGGGCCTGGGCATTGCCGACCAGGGAAATACCAAGGGTGGCGGCGACGAGAAGGTTGGCGGTCTTGTTCATGATGGGCCTCGCAAGTTGGGGTACGAGACCAGAATAGCCAGTAGACACCGGTGATGCTGCAACCAAGTGTTAGTAATTGTTAAGGTCGTGGAGAGGCTGTCTGTGAGACAATGCAGGCCTTCGGCGTGGCGTGCCGGAAATGAAAAAAGGCCTTGTCTCGACAAGGCCTTCATTCAAAATCGCTGGTGCCCAGGAAGGGACTCGAACCCCCACGGAGTTACCCGCTAGTACCTGAAACTAGTGCGTCTACCAATTCCG
>PHCU01000184.1 GCA_002842345.1 Betaproteobacteria bacterium HGW-Betaproteobacteria-12
AAGTGCCCGGCCTGCACATCGAGCTGGGCGGCGGCATCATCGGCGTCACGGCGGCCGGCAACCAGGCATTGCACACCGATCACATGATCATCATCCCGGCCGTCATGATCCTCGCCTTCGTGCTGGTGATGGTCTATTACAGCTCGCTGCACGCCGGCTGGCTGATGGTGCTGCCGATGCTGTTCGCGACGGTGATGACCTACGCCTACATGGGCGCCCTGAATATCGGCATCAACGTCAATACGGTGCCGGTGATCGCCGTCGGCGTCGGTATCGGCATCGATTACGCGGTGTATTTCATGGACCGCATCCGCGAGGAATTCGCCCACCTGCGCGACATGAAACAGGCGGTTATCCGGGCCGTGGGGACCACCGGTTCGGCCGTCAGTTTCACCGCCATCACGCTGATCGCCGGCGTCGTCATGTGGATCTTCATGTCCGATCTGCGCTTCCAGTCGGACGCCGCGGTCCTTCTCTCTTTCATGCTCATCGTCAATGCGATCGCCGCCGTGCTGATCGTGCCGTCGTGGTGTGTGGTCTTCCAGCCGAAGTTCGTGACCGCCATCCATTACGACGAGGACGGGGTGCTGGAAAACGATTAACAACACTCCGGACCGACCGGAGGGGAACAGCAGTCCTGAATTTCAACCACCATTGGGGGCAATATCCATGGAGACTTTTCCGAATAGCAGCCGGCGATTGATGCCGATCCTGGCTGCGCTGTCCGTCAGCCTGGCCATGCCGGCCTGGGCCGACGCACTGCCATCCCTGGGCGAGGATTCCTCGCCCTGGCAGGTCGATGTGACCTACGAGAATCACACCGTCCGGCGCGAGCGCGCCGGCCTGGCCAAGTTCCGCAACACCCTGCAGGCCGAGTTCGACAAGAAAGTGGTCGACGGCTGGGCCATCCATGGCATCGTCCGCGGCAGCTGGGACGGCGTCTATCGCATGAACAAGGACGAATACGGCAAGGATGCCGGCGGTTCGATCAACATGCAGTCGACGACGCCCGGCGGTTTCCTGACGACGCCCTGGGGCACCGGCCCGGTGACCAATGCGGTCGTCGCCGGTCTCGGTCTGCCCGGCAACCGGTTTGTGGATACCTATCCGGCGACCAACCCGAACGCCGGCTTCCGCGTTCTCGGCGATCGCTGGCATGACATCGACGGCGGCGTCGCCTTCGCCGTGCCGGTCCGTCCCTGCGACGAAGACAAGCGTGGCTGCCGCGACTTCGGTGGCTACGGCGACCAGAAGCAGTCGGAACTCGAGTCGCCGGAATTCAACGACCGCGCCGACTTCATCCGCGAACTGTATGCCCGCAAGACCTTCGCCCTGGGCGATGGCAAGGATCTGTTCGTCAAGATCGGCAAGCAGCAGGTGGTCTGGGGTCGGACCGACCTGTTCCGCGTGCTCGACGTGATCAACCCGGTCGATTTCTCGCGCAACAACATCTACGACGAACTGTCCGACATCCGCATCCCGATGTGGATCGCCCAGGTCGAATACCGGATGGGCGCCAGCGAGTCGATGCAGGACCGCAACCTGCAGTTCGTCTGGAACTTCGACAAGTTCCGCCCGAACAACCTCGGCCAGTGCGGTTCGCCCAACTCGATCCTCGATGCCGGCTGCTTCTTCCGCGGCATGGCCAACCTGTGGGACAACGGCGGCACCGTCTCCAACTTTGCCAACGTGGCACCGGGCGTGCTCTTGGCGACCAACTTCGGCCCCGGCCAGATCGGCCTGAACGAAGTCGATCTGCCGAACTGGAGCCTGTCGAACACGCAGTTCGGCGTCAAGTACGAAGGCGTCACCCAGGGCGGCCTGTCGTTCTCGCTGAATGCCCTGACCTACCGCTCGCAGCTGCCGTCGCTACACGGCGGCAAACGGGCGACCAACTCGTTCACCGGCGAATTCCGCAATGCCTGGCCCTACCTGATTTCCTTCGACATGCATTACCCGCGCGTCAATCTGCTCGGCGGCTCGATGGACTTCCAGGTGCCGGACGCCAACGCGGCGGTGCGCGTCGAAGCGGCGTTCACCGACGGCGAGGAGTTCGCCAATACGGCCAAATCCGAGCTGTACTCGAAGAATCGCGTCTTCCGCGCCGTCGTCGGCGTCGACCGGCCGACCTTCATCCCCTTCATCAGCGAAACTTCGGCGACGCTGATCTCCGGCCAGTTGTTCTACCAGCACATCTTCGACCACGAGTGGCACCGTGCCGCCTTCGGGCCGGTCGGCATGCCCGACTGGGAAAACAACTTCATCGGCACCTTGCTGATCAAGGCCTTCCTGCAGAACGGCACGCTCAGCCCGCAGATCATCTTCGCTCATGACGTCAAGGCCCATGCCACGGTGGCGGCGCCGCAGGTCGAGTGGAATGTCACCAACGATCTGAAGCTGACCGTCGGTGCCAATTACAAGATCGCCTCCGGCCGCGACCGCTGGCACTTCGACGATTGCCGCGCCTGCAACCCCTTCGCCCCGTTCACTGCCCCGGCCGGCGATGCCGATCCGTTCACCGCCTATTCCCGCGGTCTGGGTGGCATGGAGCCGCTCGGCCGCTTCCGCGCCGGTCCGATCGGCGCGGCATTCAAGGAAAACGACCTGTTCGTCAAAGTGAACTACAAGTTCTGATTACCCAGAGGAGACATCACATGAAAAGAATTGCAGCAGCATTGTTGCCGCTGTGCGTCGCCGGCCTGACCGGTAACGCGCTGGCGGCCACCGAGGCCGACGTCGAAAACTCGTTCAATCCCTACAAGAGCGGCATGCCCAGCTTCCCGGGGCTGAAACCGGGAACGGTGATCAACAAGGCCAACGTCGAGCAGTTCAAGGACGCACTGGGCGCCGGCGTCTATCGCCTGATCAAGGAAGGCCAGTTCGAGATCAAGGTCGGGGCGACGACGCAGTTCTCGGTGCACAAGGGCTATGTCGATGCGACCCGAGCCAATCTCAACAAGACCAAGCTGGGCGCCAAGGCGGGCGACATGATTTCCGGCTACGTCGCCGGCCGGCCCTTCCCGGAGGAGCCGGATGCCAAGGATCCGCGCGCCGGCGAAAAGCTCGCCTGGAACTACAAGTACGGCGTGAACTGGGGTGACGGCGCGATCATCTCGCCGTTCTACTGGAAGTACCGCAACATGCAGACCGGCAAGCTGGAAAAGCAGATCAAGTGGGATTTCCACTTCCTGAACTTCATGCACCGGACCAAGGATGCACCGGTGCCGGAATTCACGCCGAACCCGTCGGGCATCTTCCGCGCCATCTATACCAAGGCGCATGAGCCGAGTGACCTGAAGAACACCCAGTTGCTGATCCAGCGCTTCGAGGACGATGCCAAGCTCGACGACGCCTATCTGTACCTCGGCTTCCAGCGGCGCGTCCGCCGTCTGGCGCAGGGGCAGGTGACCGACTCCTTCCTCGGCTCGGATCTGATGATCGAGGACTTCGAAGGCTACAACAGCCGCGTCTCGGACATGAACTGGACCTACAAGGGCACCAAGAACGTGCTGCTGCCGATGTGGAACCACAACGAGCTGAAGCTGGCCAGCGACATGCCGGCCGAGGCCGATGGCTACAAGTACGTCGACTTCGGCGGCCAGGGCGATTGCTTCTTCCAGGGCGAATGGCAGCTGCGCAAGGTCTATGTGCTGGAAGCGGCGCCGGTGAATCCGAATCATCCGGTCAGCAAGCGCACCTTCTACATGGACGTCCAGTTGCAGAACCTGAACGGCGCCAACGAGATCTACGACCGCAAGGGCGAGCTGTGGAAAGTCTTCATGGTCGGCAAGTCGCACGCCGACCACCACCTGCCGGTCAACAAGGGCGCCGGCATCGGCGTCGATGACGCCTTCTCGATGGTCGACCTGCAATCGAAGCACTGCACCACCGGGCACTTCAAGGGTCAGGTCGATCCGGCGAAGAATCCGTCGCGGTTGTTCCAGGTGCAGAACCTGCGCGGCGGCGATTGATTCAGGTCGGAAACAGTTCTCTCTGCGGGGGCGGGGCACCCTGAATCCTCAAATCCCGCTCTCCATTTGCAATGCCGTCCGGTTCCCGCCGGGCGGCATTTTTTTGTTTCAGGCCGCCTGCAACATCGCCTCGGTGCTGCCGGCATTCGGGCACTGGTGGGCTTCCTTCAGGCAGTCGCGGGCGCAGCTGGCGCAACGGCCACAGTCGCTGGTGACGCCGAGGTCGCGGCGCAGATCCTTGAGCGTCCGGGCGCCACCCAGCGCGGCTTCGCGAATCTGGCGATCGGTCACGGCCTTGCACACGCAGACGTACATCCTGGACTCCCGGTGTCGTTAATCAAATGAGAACGGTTTTCATTGTATGCGGATGCGAATGAATGTCAATACCGTTTCGTGTGGCTTTTGCGACAACAATTTTCCTGATGCCAGACATGCAGCAAGGGGCGGGCCAGGGCGGCGTCAATCCCAGCGCTGCTGATAGGAAAAAGTCGGCAGCTGCCAGCTGAAGCGCAGCGCCAGCATGCGGAAGCTGAAGCCGGCGGCAAAGCAGGCCGCCATGTTGAGGTCGGCATCGATGCCGACCTGGCGCAGGACGAGGAACAGGGCGCAGACGCACAGCGAAACGCTGGCGTACAACTCGCGACAAAACACCACCGGCACCTGGTTGCAAAGCACGTCGCGCAGGATGCCGCCGCAGATGCCGGTCAGCATGCCGGCCATGATCACCACCAGCGGCGGGTAGTCGAGCTGCAGCGCGACATTGCAGCCGATCAGCGAGAAGGCGACCAGGCCCAGCGCATCGAGCATCAGGAAGATGCTCTTCAGGTGGTGCATGAAGCGGGCGAGCAGGGTCGTCGCCAGGCCGGCGAGGATCACCAGATAGACGTATTCCGGATGCTGCGTCCAGCCGATCGGGAAATTGCCCAGCACCACGTCGCGGATGGTGCCGCCGCCCAGCGCGGTAACGAAGGCGATCACCGCCACGCCGAAGACGTCCATGTTGCGGCGGCCGGCCGCCAGCGCCCCGGACATGGCTTCGGCGGTGATGGCGACGAGGTAGATGACGAGCAGCAGATCGAACTGCAGGCTGGCAAGCGGCGGAAAAAAACGGGCGAGACTGTCGAGCATGGGAGAGACTCCGTCAAAAAGCGGAAGCCCCAATCCGGGTGCTTCCGTGACGCCTCTCCCCCTGTCCGTTTACCTGAGAGTTTCGGCTCCTTGCGAGCCTGCCCCTTCGGTGAGTTGCCGGGCGCCTGGGCGTCCGCAACTGCTCTCCAGCCGGCGAATCATGATCTGCGGTTCGGTATGCCTGAGCGATTATGGGAGTTTGCGCCTTCGGCGGAGCGTCGCTGGGCGGCGCTCTCTCTCCCGCAGAGGGGGGATTATCGGCAGGCAGGGGAGGGGGTGTCAATCGGTGTCGCGCCCGGTCAGGCTGCCGTCGCCCCCTTGTCCCGGCCGGATCCTGGCGTATAACGGGAACTCGCTGGATTCCTGCATTTCCCATTGCCATGCTCGCCATCGAAAGCCTCTGCCGCCAATTCAATGGACGCCGCGTGTTGCAGGCAGTGTCGCTGTGCCTGCAGCCGGGCGAGTACGTGGCCATCGTCGGCGAATCCGGGGTCGGCAAGTCGACGCTGCTCAACCTGATCGCCGGCCTGGACCGGCCCGACAGCGGCCGCCTGGTGCTTGATGGTCGCGACTACGCCGGGCTCGATGAAGACGCGCTGACGCAGCTGCGCCGCGACCGCATGGGCTTCGTGTTCCAGGCCTTCCATGTGCTGCCGCAGCTGACTGTGTTGCAGAACGTGGCGCTGCCGTTGTGGTTGCAGGGCATCGACGGCGCCGCGGCCGAGGCGCCGGCGCAGCAGTTGCTCGATGCGGTCGGCCTCGGCGAGCGCGGCGCCAGCTGGCCGCGCGAGCTGTCCGGCGGTGAGTTGCAGCGGGTGGCCATCGCCCGCGCGCTGGTCCATCGGCCGCGCCTGGTGCTGGCCGACGAGCCGACCGGCAATCTTGATCCGGCCAATGCGGCGCGGGTGCTGGCCCTGCTTGGCGAACGCATCCGCGCCGCCGGGGCGATCGGCATCCTGGTCACCCATTCGCCCGCGGCGGCGGCCACCGCCGACCGCATCCTGCGCCTGACGGCCGACGGCCTGCAGCCATGAGGCTGGCCCCGGTCTTCCTCGGTTCACTGGCCCGGCGCCGGCTGGCGACCTTGCTGTCGGCGCTGGCCATCGTCCTCGGCGTGGCGCTGGGCATGGCCGTGCAGGCGGTGCATCAGGCGGCGCTCGGCGAATTCGAGCGCGGCCTGCGTACCCTGGCCGGCGCCGCCGACCTGCAGGTGGTCGGGCCGCGCGGCGGCTTCGACGAACAGCTCTACGCCGTGCTCGCCGCCCGGCCGGAAGTGGCGGCGGCCAGCCCGCTGCTCGAAGTCGAGGCCAAGCTGGTCGGCCGCGATGACAGCCTGCAACTCTACGGTGTCGATGTATTCACGCTGGCCACGGTCAGCCCGGCGCTGCTGCCCGGTATTGCCGAAGGCACCGGCCGTTTCGCGGCGCTGGCGGGCGATGGGCTGTTCCTCGCCACGGCGGCGCAGGAGGCGCTCGGCGTGCAGGTCGGCGACAAGCTCACCCTGCAGGCCGGCAGTGGCACGCTGGAACTGCCGGTAGTCGGCGATCTGCCCGGCGCGCGCGAGCAGCGTCGCCTGGCGGTGCTCGACATCGCCGCCGTTCAGCAGCGTTTCGGCCGCCTCGGCCGGCTGACGCGGATCGACCTGCGCCTGGTCGAGGGCATCGCCCCGGAAGCCGCACGCGCCGCGCTGCAGCCGCTGCTGCCGCCCGGTGTGCTGCTCGAAACCCCGCAGGCGGCGGCCGACGAGGCGGCCAACCTGTCGCGCGCCTACCGGGTGAATCTGACTTTGCTGGCGGCGATGGCGCTGCTCACCGGCGGTTTCCTG
>PHCU01000026.1 GCA_002842345.1 Betaproteobacteria bacterium HGW-Betaproteobacteria-12
CTGCAGATCCGCCAGGCGCGTCCGGACAACGTGCTGCTCTGGGGCTGGGGCGTGATGAACTCGACCGCGCTGAAGGAAGCCCAGGCCACCGGTTTCCCGCGCGACAAGATGATGGGTATCTGGTGGGCCGGTGCCGAACCCGACGTCAAGGACGTCGGCATGGGCGCCAAGGGCTACACGGCGCTGACCCTGCAGCACGGTGCCGAGCCGGGCAGCAAGGTGGTCAAGGACATGCTTGATCTGGTGCATGCCAAGGGCCAGGGGACTGGCCCCAAGGAGGAAGTCGGTTCGGTGCTCTACATGCGCGGCCTGATCTCCGCCATGCTCGGCGTCGAAGGCGTGCGCAAGGCGCAGGAGCGCTACGGTAAAGGCAAGGTGATGACCGGCGAGCAGACGCGCTGGGGCCTGGAAAACCTGAACCTCGACCAGAAGATGCTCGACGGCATGGGCTTCGCCGGCGTCATGCGCCCGGTGCAGACCTCCTGCCTCGATCACATGGGCTCCTCGTGGGTGCGCGTGCACCAGTGGGACGGCGCCAAGTGGACTTTCTCTTCCGACTGGTACCAGTCGGATGACAAGGTGCTGCGCCCGATGGTCATGCTGGCTTCCGGCAAGTACGCCGAAGAGAAGAAGCTGACGCCGCGCACGCCGGACCAGTGCAAGATGTAATGCACCTCGCCCCGCGCCGCGAGGCGCGGGGCCTCATTTCAGGAATTGACGATGACAGCCGCCAATATCTTCCTCAACGTCAATAGCGTCGAGGTCATCTACAACCACGTGATCCTGGTCTTGAAGGGGGTTTCCTTCAACGTTCCCGAGGGCAGCATCGTCTCGCTGCTCGGCGGCAACGGTGCCGGCAAGACAACGACGCTGCGCGCCGTCAGCAACCTGCTGCATGGCGAACGTGGCGAGGTCACCAAGGGTTCGATCGAACTCAAGGGCGAACGCGTCGAGGCGCTGACCCCGGCCGATCTGGTCAAGCGCGGCGTCATCCAGGTCATGGAAGGGCGGCATTGTTTCGGCCACCTGACCATCGAGGAAAACCTGCTGACCGGCGCCTACACGCGTACCGACGGCAAGGGCGGCGTGGCGGCGACGCTGGAGAAGGTCTACAACTACTTCCCGCGCCTGAAGACCCGGCGCACCAGCCAGGCCGCCTATACCTCCGGCGGCGAACAGCAGATGTGCGCCATCGGCCGGGCGCTGATGGCCGACCCGAAGATGGTGCTGCTCGACGAACCGTCGATGGGCCTGGCGCCGCAGATCGTCGAGGAGGTGTTCACCATCGTCAAGGATCTGAACCAGAGGGAGAAAGTGACCTTCCTGCTGGCCGAGCAGAACACCAGTATTGCGCTGCGCTACGCCGATTTTGGTTACATCCTGGAAAACGGGCGGGTGGTGATGGAAGGCTCGGCCGAGGATCTGCGCAATAACGAGGACGTGAAGGAGTTTTACCTCGGGCTGAGTTCGGCGGGGCGCAAATCCTTCAAGGACGTCAAGCACTATCGTCGCCGCAAACGCTGGCTCTCATGAGCCTGCAGTGCGGCACGCATGGCGTCGTTGTCGGCGGGCTTGTTTGCAGAAAGCAAACGGCGCCCGCCTCCGCCTCGCCCTGCGTGCCTACTTTGCAGGCTCGGGCCGTGCCTGGATCGACGGCCTCCGCCTTGCCCTGAGCGGCTACTTTGCCGCTCCGTCCTGCCGCACGCACTGAAACCAATCGCCCCGGGCGATCGCGAACATACGGAGAACACCCACATGAGCTTTTACGACCCGCTCGAGACGCGCGACCCCGAGGAGCGCGAAGAAGATTTGATGGACAAGCTGGCGCGCCAGGTGGCGCATGCCAAGGAAACCACGAGCTACTATTTCCAGACGCTGGCCGGCATCAATCCGTTCGAGTGCGTGACCCGCGAGGCGCTGGCCAAGCTGCCGCTGACCCGCAAGCGCGACCTGATCGAACTGCAGAAGAAGACGCCGCCGTTCGGCGGGCTGAACTCGCTGTCGCGGCACAAGGCCAAGCGGGTGTTCGCTTCGCCCGGACCGATCTATGAACTGCAGGGCATGGAGATGGACCACTGGCGCATGGCGCGGGTGCTCTACGCCGCCGGCATCCGCCATGGCGACCTGATCCACAACTGCTATTCCTACCATTTCACGCCGGGCGCTTTCCTGATGGAGGGCGGCGCGCGCAAGCTGGGTTGTGCGGTGTTTCCCGGCGGTACCGGGCAGACCGAGCAGCAGGTACAGGCGATGGTCGACCTGCGCCCGGATGCCTACGTCGGCACGCCGTCCTTCCTGCGCATCATCGTCGAGAAGGCCGAGGAGCTCGGCGCCGACATTGGTTCGCTGAAGAAGGCCTGTGTTTCCGGCGAGGCGCTGCCCGGCGTCACCCGCGCCTGGCTCAACGAGCGCGGTATCGCCGTGCGCCAGTGTTATGCGACGGCCGACATCGGTGCCATCGCCTACGAAACCGAGGCCGAGGCAGGCTTGGTGGTCGAGGAGGGCGTCCTGGTCGAGATCGTCCGCCCCGGCACCGGTGACCCGGTGGCGCCCGGCGAGGTCGGCGAAGTGGTGGTCACCACTTTCAACCCGGACTATCCGCTGATCCGCTTCGCCACCGGCGACCTGTCGGCGGTGCTGCCCGGGCGCTCGCCCTGCGGCCGCAGCAATATCCGGCTGAAGGGCTGGATGGGCCGGGCCGACCAGACGACCAAGATCAAGGGCATGTTCGTCCATCCCGAGCAGGTGGCCGACATTGCCCGCCGGCATCCGGAAATCCACCGCCTGCGTCTGGTCGTGGACAATCCCGGCGGCCAGGACCGGATGATCCTGCACTGCGAGATCGAGGCTGGTGGCGAGGCGCTCGACCAGGCGGTTGTCGCCAGCCTGCGCGAGGTCACCAAATTGCGTGGCGAAGTTGCATTTGCCGCCCCTGGGGCCTTGCCCAACGATGGCAAGGTGATCGAAGATAGTCGGGTTTATTGACCCGGCTTTTTCCATGCGACTCCTCCTTCTTGTGCTGGCCGTGCTGGCGACTCCGGTGCTGGCCAGCGAACCGGTCCTGCGCCCCTCCGCCCGCCTGCTGTTCAAATACCCGGAACTGCTGCAATCCGGCCATTGCGTCCGCTATGAAGAGGGCGGCGCCGGTTGGGTGGCGACCGATCCGCTGTTCTACCTGAAGGGAACGGTGCTCGCCGCCGAAGTCCGTAGCCGCCGGTTGCTCACCTGTCCCGAGGTGCCAGGCAAGGAGCCGGCACAGTATTCGCGCGAGGAATTCGTCCGTCTGGCGCAGGCCCTTCCCTGCGTCGCGGCGGGAGTCCCGGAGCGCGACGAGCAGATCGGCGTGGTCCGCCTGCGGGTGAACGATTGGGAAACGCCGCATGCCCGGCGAGCCGAGAACACCGGCCGGCTTTACCGCGGCATGTTCATCGATCGGCCGCTGGAGCGGGGTATGGAAATCGAACTCGAAGCCGATCTGCTGACGATCTGCCAGGAATAAGCCGCTTCAGGCCGCGACGGAAACGGCTCCGAGCGCCACCAGGCGGGCAATTTCATCGGCCGACAGGCCGAGTGCCGTCAGCCGTTCCTGCGTATGTTCGCCGAGCAGTGGCGGTGGTCGCTGAATCGATGCCGGCGTGCGTGACAGGCGGGGCGCTGGCGCCGGTTGGCGGACACCGGCGATATCGACAAACGCCTCCCGCGCTGCATTGTGCGGATGGCTCGGGGCCTCCTGCAGGCTCAATACCGGCCACACGCAATCGTCGGTATCGGCGAACAAGGCTTCCCAGTGGGCGCGCGGCTGGCTGGCGAACAATTCGACCAGACGCTGCTTCAGGCGCGGCCAACGTGTCGAGTCGTACTGCTGGCTGGCAAAATCGGGGTCGTCGGCGAGCTCGAGGCGGCTCAGGAAACTCGCGTAAAACTGTGGTTCCAGCGGACAAACGCTGAGCCACTGCCCGTCGGCGCAGGCGAACACGTCGTAGAACGGCGCGCTGGAATCGATGGCGCAGTGGCCATGCCATTCACCCAGAGCTTCCAGGTTGAACAGGCCATGGGCGAGTAGCGCGGCGCCTTCGCACATGGCCGCATCGATGACCTGGCCCTGACCGCTGCGCTGGGCTTCGAGCAGGGCGCAGGCGATGCCCCAGGCGAGCATCAGGCCGCCGCCACCCATGTCGCCGACCAGCGTCGGCGGCGCCCACGGCGCCCCGCCGTGCCGCCGGCCGGTGTCGAGGACGCCGGCGATGGCGGCGTAGTTGGCATCGTGGCCGGCGCGCGGGGCGAGCGGGCCGCTCTGGCCCCAACCGGTCATGCGACCGTAGATCAAGCGTGGATTCAGCGTCAGGCAGATGTCCGGGCCAAAACCCAGGCGCTCCATGACCCCGGGGCGGAAGCCTTCGATCAGCACGTCGGCCTGGCGGATCAGGTCGAGCACCAGGGTTTTTGTCGCGGCATGCTTGAGATCGAGACACAGCGATTTCTTGCCGCGATTGGCCACTGCCTTGCGCCCGCCGCCGAACAACTGCGAGGCGAAGGTGCCGCCGGCGCGTTCGAGCAAGGTCACTTCGGCCCCCATGTCGGCCAGCAGCATGCCGCAGAAAGGACCGGGGCCGATGCCGGCGAATTCCACTACCTTGATGCCGGCCAATGGGCCGCGGGAGGTGCTGTCAGTCGTCTTCGTCATGGTGGTGATGATTGCCCGGAGTCACTTGGGGTGGGGTCGCGGTCGTGCTTCAGGGCAGTACAGGGCGCCCGGCGACGGAAGTCCGTATCGTAGCCAGAGGGCCGCCGGCTGTCCTCAGAAAAATAGCGGCAGGCCATCCGGAATTATATTTTGCTGCAGTGCACAAATTTCGCATTCGCCGCGTTATACTGTTCCTCGAACAACCCGATAACCTAATTCCGGAGACACCACATGTCCATCAATACCGAACAATTCAGCGCCGCCAACCGCGCCACCGTCGATTCCCTGCTGTCGGTCGCCAACACCGCCCTGGCTTCGGCCGAACGCATCGCCGCCCTCAACCTGAACACCGCCCGTGCTGCCCTGGAAGACACCGCTTCCGGCGTTCAGTCGGTGCTCGGCGCCAAGGACCCGCAAGCTGCCCTGGCCGCCCAAAAGGCGCTGGCCCAGCCGGCCGTGGAAAAGGCTGTGGCCTACTCCCGCTCGGTGTACGAAATCACCAGCCAGACCCAGCAGGAACTGGCCAAGATGGTCGAAGCCCAGTTCGGCGATTTCCAGAAGAACGTTGCCAGCATGCTTGAGCTGGCTGGCAAGTCGGCCCCGGCCGGTTCGGAAAGCGCCATTGCCGTGATCCAGAATGCCATCGCCGCCGCCAACTCGGCTTTCGGCAACATGAGCGCGGTGGCCAAGCAGTTTTCCGAAGCTGCGCAAGCCAACATGACGGCTGCCACCCGCAAGAAGTAAGTTTCCGGTTTTCCGGAACCAGCGAGCCCCGCGCCGAGCGCGGGGTTTTTTTGCGCCAGCTTTTTCGGGCCGCGGTTTCGGACCAAGGAATGCCGTCGCCACCGGATCGCGTGTTTGCCTTTACTCGGCGCGGCGAAACGGTTAAAACGGCCGCCTAACCAAATGGAGCTCCCTATGCCGGACCAAGAAATTCCCTCAGATGCCGAAGTCGAGCGCATGCTCGCTGCCGCCATGGGAGGGCTGACGCCGCATGAGTTGCTGGTGCAAAACTCCCTGGCCGAGACGGCCAATATCGCCGAGCGCCAGGCCGCCATAGCCAAGAATCGCGAGCGGGCGTTGAAGCTGCTGGCGGCTATCGACAAGTCGCAGGACTGAGTCGACCGGGCCGGCCGGGCGCCGGCCCACTGGTGGCGCCGGGATTGCCGGACTCAGTCGCTGCTGTTCATGAAGCCGAGCAGATGCAGCAGGCTGGTGAACAGGTTGAAGATGGAAACGAACAGGCTGACCGTGGCCATCACGTAATTGGTCTCGCCGCCATGGATGATGTTGCTGGTCTCGTAAAGGATCAGGCCGGACATCAGCAGCACGAAGGCGGCGGAGACGGTCAGCGACAGGGCCGGGATTTCCAGGAAGATGCCTGCCAGGCCGGCGACGAAGGCGACCAGGATGCCGACCATCAGGAAACCGCCCATGAAGCTGAAATCCTTGCGCGTGGTCAGCGCATAGCCGGACAGGCCGAAGAAGATCGCCGCCGTGGCGCCCATGGCCGTCATCACCGTCTGGCCACCATTGGGCAGGCCGAGGTAGTGGCTGACGATGGGGCCGAGGGTATAGCCCATGAAGCCGGTCAGGGCAAATATGGAGACCAGGCCCCAGCCGCTGTTGCGCAACTTGCTGGTGGCGAACAGCAGGCCGAAGTAGCCGACCAGGGTGATGATCAGGCCGGGGTGCGGCAGGCTCAGGGCGACCGAGATGCTGGCCGTGACGGCGGCGCAGAGCAGGGTCAGCGACAGCAACAGGTAGGTGTTGCGGATGACCTTGTTGCTGGCCAGGATCGACTCGCTGCCGGCACGCGGCAGTGCCACGGCTTGCGTACGAAGATTGCTCATTGGGGACTCCTTGGGTGACTCAACGGGAACGGCCTTCGTTTCACCGGCCGGCATAACGTCTGTTGCAGCCGGTGGGGCCGCTCGGTTCAGCCGGGAAGGCGGAACTTGCTGCTGATGCTACGGCAAGTCGACTTGTCCGATTAAACGGATTTAATTTCGCTGTCACTTCGATAAAACCGGGTTGCCGACAGGCCGCCGCTGGCCGGCGACGTCCGGGGCCGGTCGTGACAAGCCGGGGCACTTGCGGCATCATGTGACGTCCCATGACAGATCAAGGATGACGCTGGATCGCCCGATCCCGCCCTATGAGTTATCTCGGCCACCGCCCATTTGCCGATACCCCGTCGGCCAGTACCCTTCGCGCCGCCCTTTGCGGCGCAGCCGATTCCCAGCGGAAAATTCCTCGTTACGCGCAGTCGTTCTCAGCGCATCCGCGGCATCGTCGCACCACCATCCACGCCGATTCGAGCTTGCCATGGAAATAATCCTGCTTATTGCCCTGGTCGTTCTTAATGGCCTCTTTGCCATGTCCGAAATTGCCTTGGTCACGGCCCGTCGTGCCCGGTTGGCCAAGCTGGCCGAGGACGGCGATGGTTCCGCGGCGGTGGCGATGAAGCTGGGCGAAGATCCGACCCGCTTCCTGTCGACGATCCAGATCGGCATCACTTCGATCGGCATTCTCAACGGTATCGTCGGCGAGGCCGCACTGGCCGGGCCGCTGGCCCTCTGGCTGCAAACGTTCGGCGCCGAGCAGCAGGTCAGCGAAATCGGTGCCACGGTCCTGGTCGTGGTCGTCATCACCTACGTTTCCATAGTCATCGGCGAATTGGTGCCCAAGCGCATCGGCCAGATCAATCCGGAAGGCATCGCCCGCCTGGTCGCCCGGCCGATGAACATGCTGTCGGCGGCGTCCCGTCCGTTCGTCCATCTGCTCTCCTCGTCCACCGGGATCATCCTGCGCCTGCTCGGGCAAAACGATACGAAAGGCCCGAGCGTCACCGAAGAGGAGATTCACGCCATGCTGGTCGAGGGCTCGGCGGCCGGCGTCATCGAGAAGGACGAACATGAGATGGTGCGCAACGTGTTCCGCCTCGACGATCGCCAGATCTCGTCGCTGATGGTGCCGCGTTCGGACATCATCTGGCTCGACGTGGCCCGGCCGATCGACGAAAACCTGCTGCTGATGGCGGAATCCGATCATTCGCGCTTCCCCGTCTGCCGCGGCGGCCTGGACGATATTCTCGGCATTGTCGGGGCCAAGCAGATCTTCAACCAGACGCTGCGCGGGCTCCCGGCGGACCTGACGCAAAAGCTGCAGGCGCCGGTCTATGTGCCGGAGTCGCTGACCGGCATGGAATTGCTGAGCCAGTTCCGCACATCCGGCACCCAGATGGTTTTCGTCATCGATGAGTACGGTGAGGTGCAGGGCATCATTACCTTGCAGGACCTGATCGAGTCGGTTACCGGCGAATTCAAGCCGAAGAACAAGGATGACTCCTGGGCGGTGCAGCGCGAGGACGGCTCGTGGCTGCTCGATGGCCTGATTCCGCTGCTCGAACTGAAGGATCGGCTCGGCATGAGGAGCGTGCCCGAGGAAGACAAGGGGCGCTACCACACGCTGTCCGGCATGCTCATGCTGTTGCTCGGCCGCCTGCCGGCGACTGGCGATTCGGCCGCTTGGGAGGGTTGGCATTTCGAAGTCGTCGATCTTGACGGCAAGCGCATCGACAAGGTGCTGGCAACACAGATCCCGGAGGCCGGCGAAGCGGCCGCTGAGCAGCCGGAAGCCCCGGGCAATGGTGCCTAGTCAGCTGCCCTTGCGGCCGAACAGCCCGCGTACGGCTTCCTGCAGGTCGGCCGGCAGCACGACCACCTTGGCATTGTCCTTCTCGCCCATGCGTTCCAGGGCGGCGATGTACTTTTCGCCCAGCATGTAGGACATCGGCCCGGTCTGCTCGCCGATCGCGGCGGTGATGCGGCGGATCGCCTCGGCCGAGGCTTCGGCCAGCATCACCTGGGCATTTGCGTCGCGCTTGGCCGATTCCAGGCGCGCTTCGGCTTCGAGAATGGCGGCCTGCTTGGCGCCTTCTGCCCGGATCACCACGGCCTTGCGTTCGCGCTCGGCCGCCGCCTGCATTTCCATGGCCTTCTGCATCGATTGCGAGGGCTTGATGTCCTGGATCTCGACCGACTTGACGGTCAGACCCCAGTCTACCGCCTCGTCGGCAATGCTTTCGCGCAGGCGGGTCTTGATCTTGTCGCGTGAGGACAGCGCCTCGTCGAGTTCCATCTCGCCGACGATGGAACGCAGCGTGGTCATGATCAGGTTGCGGATGGCTTCGGAAAAATCGGTGATGCCGTAGACCGCCTTGACCGGGTCGGTGACCTTGATGAAAGCGATGGCATTGGTCAGGATCACCGCATTGTCGCGGGTGATCACCTCCTGCTCCTGGACATCCAGGATGATGTCCTTGGTCACCAATTGATAGGCAATTCGGTCCAGATAGGGAATGACGATGTTGAGGCCGGGCTTCAGCGTGCCGTGATACTTGCCGAGCCGCTCGACGATCCACTCCTCGCCCTGCGGCACGATGCGCACGCCCTTGGCAATGGTGACGACGACGAAGACCAGGATGGCCAGGGTAACTACGAAACCGGCGCTCATATCCATTTTCTGCCTTTGCGGAAGTGTTTCATTGACTGGACGGTCAGGTCTTGCCGACCTTGAGGAAGCTGCCTTCGATGCTGATCACCTTGACCCGCTCGCCGGCGGCGATCGCCGTGTCGGCCAGGCAGACCCATTCGTCGGCACCGAGCACCGGCCGTTGGAAGCGCACCTTGCCGCGTTCGAAGGGGGCGACGCCATTGACCAGCAGGCCGATCTCGCCGATCACCTCACCGTCGGCGGTGCCGATTTGCGTCTTGCGGAAACTCTGTTTGAACACCTTGAACCAAAGCCAGACCATGGCCAGCGAGGCCAGTGTCCAGGTCACCAGCTGGGCCGTCAGCGACAGGTCGAAGGCCAGCGCCAGCAGGCCGACGACCAGGGCACCGAGGCCGAACCAGACGATGAAAAACGAGGGAACGATCAGTTCGGCGAGAATCAGCGCGATGCCGCCGACGATCCAGTACCACCATTCAGGATTCATGAAAATCTCCTTGCCCGGCGGAGTATTGAAGCTTTTGCCGACGCCGGTCAAGCCGGGCTGCGGATTTCCACAGTTGGTCTGCCGCCGGCCTGCTCCTAGAATCGCGCCATGACCACGGCCCTGCTCCTCCTGCCCGATTTTGCGCTGATCCTGCTCGGAGCGGCGATCCGGCGTTGGATGCAACTGGGCGACCACTTCTGGAACGGCGTCGAGAAGCTGGTCTATTTCATCCTCTTCCCGGCCCTGCTGATCAACGCCATCGTCAACACCCGGCTCGACCTGGCGGCGGCGCTGCCGCTGCTCGCCACGGCCTTTATCGCCATGGCCGGCGGCATGTTGCTGGCCGGTCCGGCAGGCCTTTTCGCCCGGCTGCCGCCGTTGCGCTTCGCCTCGCTGTTCCAGTGCGCCTACCGCTTCAATTCCTACATTGCACTGGCCGTTGCCGGCATGCTGTTCGGCGCCCCGGGCATCGCCACCATGGGCTTGGTTGTCGGCGTCGCCGTGCCCTTCGCCAATCTGGTTTCCGTCTGGATGCTGGCGCGTCATGGCGAAACCAGCCTGTGGCGGGAGATCGCGCGCAATCCGTTGATCTGGGGGACGGCCACCGGTTTCCTGCTCAATCTTGCCGGTTTCCTGCCGCCAACGCCCGTGCAGGCTTTCCTCGGCCGCCTGGCCGATGCTTCGATCGCCCTTGGGCTGATCACCGTCGGCGCCGCCCTGCGCCTGGACAATGTGCCCGGCGTGCGCCTCTTCTCGCTGTGGCTGCTCGCCGTCAAACTGCTGGCCCTGCCGCTGATCGCCTTCGGCGTCGGTGCCTGGCTCGGACTGAGCGGCCTGAATTACCAGATCGTGGTTCTGTTCGCCGCTTTGCCGACTGCCTCATCAGCCTACATTCTGGCGATGCGCATGGGTGGCGACGGACGCAGCGTCGCCTGGCTGATCTCGGCGACGACGCTGCTGTCGATGATCACGCTGCCCCTGTGGGCAGCGTTGGTTGCCGGCTATTAGCTGACAGCCAGACTTGGCAATTAGCTGCTGCCCTTGGCCCTGCGGCTGGCCGGCTTGCTCGCCGGCTTTTCTTCGCTGGCTGCGTGGACGGCGGCTTCGGCGGTTTGCTGCATCTGCTCGCGCATCTGCTGCATCATCTGCCACGGCCACATGGCGGCCTCGGAAAATGCTGTCGCTTCGGGCGCGGCGGCGGGTGCGGGTTCGGCTGCTTCCGGCGTCATCGATTTGGCGGCCTTGCTCGCCATCTCGCCCATCGCCTGCACCGTCGATACCGTGGTGCGCTGCATTTCCAGACCCTGGATGGTCATCTGCAGCATCGACAGGTTCATCCGCAGCCAGCCTTCGACGGCCTTCATGTCCTTGATGCGCTTGTCGAGTTCGTCGATATCGAAGGTCGGGGCGACCATGCCGGGGAGCGTGAAACCCATGTTGCCCCAGAGATTGCGCATGAAATTGAGTGGATCGTGTACCTGTTCATCGGCCATTTTTCTCTCCTCCTGATTGGGTCATACCATCTTAACCACTTTCCCTACCGCAGATGGCCGGAATTTGGCCCGTCTGTCGGCGATACGCACATGAAATGTGACAAGGTGATAAATTAGCGCCCGATAAAAGGGGGGTCACAATGCTCAAGCTGCTGGTGGTGGAAGATCATGCGCTGGTGCGCGAAGGTCTGGTGCGCCTGCTCGGTCAATTGGAAGATGCGGTCAGCGTGGTGGAAAGCGCCGATTTCGAGTCGGCCCTGAACCTGCTCGACAACGACGGCGAATTCGATCTGGTGCTGCTCGATCTGGCCCTGCCGGGCATCGACGGCTTTGCCGGGCTCGACATCCTGCGCCGCCGTTATCCATCGATGCCGGTGGCCGTGGTTTCGGCCTTCGACGATACGCCGACCATCACCCGCGTGCTCAACCTCGGTGCCTCCGGCTTCATTCCCAAGGCCTTTTCCGGTGAGGCGCTGCTCGCTGCCATCCGCGAGGTGCTGGCCGGCAATATCTTCCGCCCGGCCGGTCAGCAGGGGGCGCGACTCGACGACGCGACACCGGTGCCGCCGTCGCGGCTCGGCGTGCGTCCCGACGAGGTCGGCCTGACCGAGCGTCAGGCCCAGGTACTGGCGCTCATGGTGCGCGGCCTGTCGAACCGCGATATCGCCGATCAGCTGGCGTTATCCGAAGGCACGGTGAAAATCCATGCGACCGCGGTCTTCAAGGCGCTCGGCGTCAACAGCCGGACCCAGGCGCTGGTCGCCGTCGCTCGCTACGGGATCGATTTCTCCAACGTCTTCTGAAGCTGGCCGATCAGCGCCCGCAGCTTGGCCGGGCGGACCGGCGCCGGCAGGCTGTGGGCACCGTGCGGCAACGCCAGGCCGCTGCCGTTGATGACGATCAGTGGTGCCGCCGGGCAGCAGCGGGCGATTTCGTCCGCCCGGCCGGCTTCGCCGAGGATGATCGTGGCGCTTGGCAGAGCGTCGCATGACTCATCCTGACTGACCGTGTACTGCCAGCCTTCGAGCAGCTTGCGACAGGCCTGCAGGTCGGCGGAGTCGCCGACGATGTGCACTTGGCCGGCCGATTCCACCTTGCTCTCCGGCAGTTCGCGCAGGCTCGGGCGATGCATCGGGATCTGCAGCGCGAAGGTCGTCCCGGCACCGGGGCGTGACTGCAGGATCACCTTGACGTCGAGCACGCGTGCCAGGCGGTCGATGATCGACAGGCCGAGGCCGAGGCCCTTGTTGGGTTCGCGCGCCGGATTGCCGACCTGGTAGAACTCGGCAAAGATCGCCGCCTGATGTTCCGGGGCGATGCCGACGCCGCTGTCGCGCACTTCGATGCGTACCTCTTCGCCCCGGCGGCGGGCGGCGACCAGAATGCGGCCGCCGGTCGGCGTGTAGCGCAGCGAATTGGAAACCAGGTTGGAAATCATCCGTTCGACCATCACCGGGTCGGAGGTCAGCCAGAATTCGGTGCGCCGGAAATGCAGGCTCAGATTGCGGTCGACGGCGGCCCGCTTGAAGGAGTTGTTCAGCCGATCGAACATCGGCTTGAGCGGGAAGCTGCGGATCTCCGGTTTGATGCCGGCGACGTCGAGGCGGGAAATGTCGAGCAGCGAGTCGAGCAGTTCGCCGAGGACCGTCGTCGAGGTTGAAATCTGTTCGGCCAGGCGCGGCAGATCGTGCCCGGCGCCGACGCGCACCTGGCGCTGCAGGTCGGCGGCAAACAGCGACAGGGCGTGCAGCGGCTGGCGCAAGTCGTGGCTGGCCGCCGCCAGGAAGCGGCTCTTGGCGCGGTTGGCGCGTTCGGCGGCATCCTTCTGCCCAGCCAGTTCCTCGGTCGCCGCGTGCACGCGTTCCTCGAGATTGTCGTGGCTGGCTGCCAGCTGATCGGTCATCGCCGCCATGTCGCGCACCTGGCGGCGGACCATCAGGGCGCCGACCAGCAGGACGACGGTGACCAGGGCGCCGAGCGTGCCCAGTTCGAGCAGGCGGGTCCGCCAGCTGGCGAGCAGCGTGCTTTCCGGGATGGCGGTGAGGATGCGCAGGTCGGTAAAGCCGGGTACCGGCGAGACCGAGACGAGCAGGCCGTTGCCGTGGCTCAGTCCGGTCTGCGGCACCTGGTCGCGCAGGCGGCCGGCGAACAGCACGTCGGCCGCCATCGAGCCGAGCAGCGGCGACTGGCGGCTGAGGTCGGCCGGGCGGCAGGAGCCGACGACCTGAAATCCTGCAGGTAGGCCGGTTCGATGGCAGCGAAGGCAGCGCCGGCGAAGCCGCCTTCGGCATCGTTGATGCGGCGGGCGATGGCATAGGTGTAGCGCCCCGAGTTGCGACCGATGTAGGGGCCGTAGGAGGCGGCCTCGCTGCCGTTCTCAAGGGCGATGAAATAGGGGCGGTCGCGGACGTTGACCGGCGGTGGCGGGAAATAGGTCGAGATGAAGCGCTGGTTGCCCTGACGGTCGAAGACAATCAAGTCGCGCAACTGCGGCATTGCCCGCGAATGGCGCTGGGCGACGTATTCCCAGCCCTTGCCCGGCTCCCAGCCGGACCAGTCGCGGCGGCTGAGCGACAGGTCGGAGGCCATCTCGCGCAACAGCATGTCGATGGCCTCGAAGGAGCGCGCCGTGTGCTCCGCCATCATGATGCCGAAGTGATGCAGGCGGCGTTCGCCGGCTTCGATGTCGCGCTGGCGGGAGAGCACCAGGTCGGTGAGGAAGACGGTGAGCACGGTCAGCGTGCTGATCAGCGCGACAAGCAGGGCGAGGGCCTCGGGTTTGCGGCGCAGCATGGGACTACATCCGGTAGCAGTAGAGCGGGCGCGGCGGCGAGCAATCGACTTCGATCACCGCGCTGGGTTCAACCCCGGGCACCGGGAAAGTGTTGCTGACCAACAGGCTGCCCGGCGTCATCTCGGCCTGCGCCTTGGCCCACAACTGACTCATCGGGGCTGGCGAGAGGAAGGCATAGACGACGTCCTGGCCGGCCAGTGGGGCGTTCCACAGGTCGCCCCAGTGCAGTTCCAGGTTGGGGCGGCCGACGCCGAGCAGGCGGCTGGCCAGCCAGGTCGCCGGCGCATTTTCGACGCCGGTGAACTGCCGTTCCGGCCAGGCGTCGGCGAGCGGGATCAGCGTGCTGCCGAGGCCGGCGCCGAGATCGAGGCAGCGTCCGGCGTTTTCCTGTTCGAGCAGGCGGTCGAGGGCGGCGACCGTCTGCCGGTTCGACAGGTAGAGGGGAATCTGCCCGGAGAGGGCGCCGCGATAAACGAGCAGCAACAGCAGGAAGGCCAGCAGGAACCAGCCGGGATCGATGGCCAGGCGGTGGGTCGCCCAGACCAGCGGCATGAAGCCGGCATGGATCAGGCGCCACCACCAGGGCTGGCGCGACAGCGTGGCGAAGAGGAATGCGGTGCCGCCGATGGCGACCGAGGTTTCCAGCCAGGGCATGGCCGTCGCCTGCCAGCCGAAGTAGGGCCAGGCAAGGGAGAGGACGAGGATGACGGCGGCCCCTTGCAGGGCGAGTTGGCGAAGCGGCGTGGCGGACATGCCTCGATTATGCCATCAGCGCAGCCCTCGCTTCCTGGCGGATGATGGCCGCGGCTGCCGCCGCCTGGGCGCGTACCGGGCCGAAACCGCGGACCGCGGCCGGCCAGTCGGCCAGCTTCTGCCGCGCCAGCGCATTGGTGCTGCCGGCAATCATCTGCAGGTCGGCTTCGTAGTCGGCCAGCAGCTGCCGGTCGAGCGCCCGTTCCGGCACCCGGCGGAAGGGATCGAGCCAGCTGCCGCGCAGGCCGCGCAGGCGCGCCAGGCCCTTGAGCACCGGCAGCATCCAGGGACCGAAGCGGACCTTGCGCGGGCGCCCGTCGGTGCCCTGGCGGGCCAGCCAGGGCGGGGCGAAATGGAAGGCCAGGCGATAGTCGCCGCTGAAGGTGTCGCTCAATTGCTGCTGGAAGGCCGGGTCGGCAAACAGCCGGGCGACTTCGTACTCGTCCTTGGGCGCCAGCAGGCGGGCGTACTGGACGGCCACGACGCGGGTCAGCGGCGCGTCGCCGAGCGCCTGGACAGCTGCCAGTCCCTGGCGGTAGCGCTGGGCCAGAGCGGCATCCTGATAGGCGGTCAGGTGCGCGCTGCGCTGGGTGATCAGTTCGTCCAGCGTCGGCTCCGTCGGCGCGCTGGCGCTTTCGGCGCCGGCGAGCTGGGCCACGCGTTGGCCGTCGGCGGCCGCCCGGCGGCCCCAGAGGAAGGCCTTGCGATTGGCCTCGACGGCGGTGCCGTTGAGTTCGATCGCCTGCTCGAGGGCGCCGGCCGAAACCGGCACCAGACCCTTCTGCCAGGCGTAGCCGAGGAGCAGCATGTTGCCGAACAAGGCATCGCCCATCAGCCGAACGGCCAGCTGGCAGCTGTCGATGAAGTCCACCTGCCCGCTGCCCAAGGTGTCGACCAGGCTCTGGCGCATGCCGGCCTGCGGGAAGTGCCAGTCACGGTTGTGGGTGAATTCGGCGGTCGGTGTCTCGCTGCTGCTCACCACCGCCCGCGTGTGGCCTTCCAGCATCTTGGCCAGCGCCTCCGGGCCAGCACTGACCACCAGGTCGCCGCCGAGCACGGCATGCGCCTCGCCGGTGGCGATGCGGGCGGCGTGGATGTCCTGCGGCCGGTCGGCGATGCGCAGGTGGGTGAACACGGCGCCATATTTTTGCGCCAGACCGGTCATGTCGAGTGCCGAGACCCCCTTGCCGTCAATATGCGCCGCCATGCCGATCAGCGCCCCGAGGGTGATCACGCCCATGCCGCCGACCCCGGTCAGTAGAAGATTGTACGGCTGGCTGGTCGATGGCAGCAGTGGTGCCGGCAACAGCGGCCAATCGTCGCTGTCGGCAACGCCGACGCCCTTCTTCAGGCTGCCGCCCTCGATGCTGACGAAGCTCGGGCAGAAGCCGCGGACGCAGGAGAAGTCCTGATTGCAGGCCGACTGGTCGATCCGTCGCTTGGTGCCGAAGGCGGTTTCGACCGGCGCCACCGACAAGCAGTTCGACTCCACAGAGCAGTCGCCGCAGCCTTCGCAGACGGCTTCATTGATCAACACCCGGCGGCTGACGGCCGGCATCCGGCCGCGCTTGCGCCGGCGCCGGGCCTCGGTGGCGCAGACCTGGTCGTAGATCAGGATGCTGGTGCCAGGACATTCGCGCAGTTCGCGCTGGACGGCATCGAGATCGTCGCGGTGGGCCACCGGCACCCGGCCGTCATCGATGGGCCGGCCGGGTACCCAGGTTTTGCAGCGGATGCCCGAGGCGGCGCCGACGGTGGACAGGTATTTGTCCGGGTCGTTGCTGACGATGATCTGCCGCTCCACCCCTTCGGCCGCCAGCTGGTGAATGATCTGGGGGACGCTCAGCTGGCCATCCACCGGCTGGCCGCCGGTCATCGCCACGGCGTCGTTGTAGAGTATCTTGTAGGTGATCGCCACCTTGGCGGCGACCGCCTGACGAATGGCCAGCAGGCCGGAGTGGAAATAGGTGCCGTCGCCGAGATTGGCGAAGATGTGCTTCTCCTCGGTGAACGGGGCCTGGCCGACCCAGGGCACGCCTTCGCCGCCCATGTGGGTGAAGGTCGCGGTCTGCCGGTTCATCCAGGTGACCATGTAATGGCAACCGATGCCGGCGACGGCGCGCGAGCCTTCCGGCACCTTGGTCGAGCTGTTGTGCGGACAGCCGGAGCAGAAGTGCGGCTTGCGCTCGGCCAACAGGATCGGCGCCCGGCCCGTTTGCTGTTTGGCGGAGATCAGTTGCAGGCGGGCCTCGATGGCCGGCGAGGTGAAGAAACGGCCGATGCGCCCGGCGATGACGCGGGCGATGGTGGCGACCGCCAGCTCGCCGGCCGCCGGCAGCAGCCAGTCGCTGTGCGACAGGTAGCCACCGGCCTCCGGGGCGACGGTCCATTCGCCCTTCTCGTCGAACTTGCCGATGACGCGCGGGCGGACGTCCTCGCGCCAGTTGTAGAGTTCTTCCTTCAACTGGTATTCGAGCAGCTGGCGCTTTTCCTCGACGACCAGGATCTCCTCCAGGCCCTCGGCGAAATGGCGCACGCCTTCCGGCTCCAGCGGCCAGACCATGCCGACCTTGTACAGGCGGATGCCGATCTCGCCGGCCAGCGCATCGTCGATGCCGAGTTCGTCGAGCGCCTGGCGGACGTCGAGATAGCTCTTGCCGGCGGTGAGGATGCCCAGGCGCGGCGCCGGTGAGTCGATCATCACGCGGTTCAGGCGGTTGGCCCGGCAGTAGGCCAGCGCCGCGTAGAGCTTGTGGTTGAGCAGCCGGGTTTCCTGCAGCAGGGCCGGATCGGGCCAGCGGATGTTGAGGCCGTCGGCCGGCAGTTCGAAGTCCGTCGGCAGGACGATGTTCAGGGCCGTCGGATCGACATCGACCGAAGCCGAGGTCTCGACCGTGTCGGCCAGCGCCTTGAACGCCACCCAGCAGCCGGAGTAACGGCTCATCGCCCAGCCGTGCAGGCCGTAGTCGAGATATTCCTGGACATTGGCCGGATAGAGCACCGGCATCAGCACCGCCTTGAACAGGTGCTCGGTCTGGTGCGGCAAGGTCGACGATTTGGCGGCATGGTCGTCGCCGGCGATCACCAGCACGCCGCCATGGCGGGCCGTGCCGGCGGCGTTGGCGTGGCGGAAGACGTCGCCGCAGCGGTCGACGCCCGGGCCCTTGCCGTACCACATGGCGAACACCCCGTCGTACTTGGCGCCGGGAAACAGGCCGACCTGCTGGCTGCCCCAGACGGCGGTCGCCGCCATGTCCTCGTTGATGCCGGGCTGGAAGGTGATGTGATGGGCGGCCAGATGCGGCTGCGCCTTCCACAGGCCGAGATCGAGATTGCCGAGCGGGCTGCCGCGATAGCCGGAGATGAAACCGGCGGTGTTCAGCCCGGCGGCCAGATCGCGCTCGCGCTGCAGCATCGGCAGGCGGATCAGGGCCTGGGTGCCGGTCAGGTAGACGCGGCCGGTACTGCGCGTGTACTTGTCGTCCAGCGTCGCCGCGACGGCCGCCGGCAGAGCGAGATTGCTCATGGTTAGTCTCCGTTGTAAGCGCCTTGTGAGCGCCGTTGAACTGCGCAGCGCCGGGGGTGGTAGCGCTGCGTGGCTTGGCGGTTGGAGTATCGTTGGCGGCCGGGGTTCCGGCAAGCCTTCAATGCGGCAGGCCGAGCGGCAGTGTGAAGCGGAAGGTGCTGCCCAGGCCGGGCTGGCTGTTGACGCTGATGCGCCCGCCCATCAGGCCGACCAGCTGGCTGGTGATGGTCAGGCCGAGGCCGGTGCCGCCGAACTGGCGGGTCGTCTGCCGGTCGGCCTGGGTGAAGGCCTGGAAGACCGATTGCTGGCGCTCGGCCGGGATGCCGATGCCGGTGTCGCTGACGGCGACGGAGAGGGTCAGCCGCTCGGCGCTGCGCTGCGTGATGTCGACGCTGAGCGTGATACTGCCGGCAGCGGTGAACTTGACCGCATTGCTCAGCAGATTGAGCAGGATCTGACGGATCCGCAGCGGATCGCCGATCAGCCGCTCCGGCAGGTCGGGCGGCAGGTCGAGCTGGTGGTTCAGACCCTTTTCCTGCATCTGCGGGGCAAGCAGGCGCAGCACTTCGCTGGCCAGGGCGCTGAACTGGAAGGGCATGCTGTCGATGTGCAGCTTGCCGGCCTCGATCTTCGATACATCGAGGATGTCGTTCAGCACGCCGAGCAGGCTCTCGGCAGAATTCTGCGCCACCGACAGGTATTCGCGCGTCTCGTCGTCGAGCGGATTCATCCGCGTCAGCTCGATCATGCCGATGACCCCGTTCATCAGGGTGCGGATTTCGTGGCTCATGTTGGCCAGGAACTCGCTTTTCGCCCGCGACGCCGCTTCGGCCGCCTCGCGGGCACGCACGGCGTTCTCCAGGGCCCGGCTGCGCAGTTCCTCGCTGCCCGCGAGCTGGCGCAGGGCGGCGTTGCTGGCGGCGATATAGTCGTTGCAGGCGCCGACCAGCAGCTGCAGTTCGGCACCACCAGTGGCCGGCAGCGGCGCGGCATCCTGCCCGGGCTGCAGCTGTGTTGCCCGCTCGCGGATCGTGTCGGCCAGGCCGGCCAGCGGGGCGAACAGCCAGCGTCCGGCGAACCAGATGAAGGGCAGGGCCAGCAAGGCCAGCAGTCCGCCGAGCAGCAGCAGGCGGCGGCGGGTCTCGAGCAGCGGCTGGAAGGCTTCGGCGGCAGGGATCACCGAGGCCAGCAGCCAGCCGGTGCCGGGCAGGCGTTTGAAGGTGAACAGGCCATGCAGGCCGCGACTGTTGCTGCCTTCGACGGAGCCTTCGAAGCCGGCCAGGGCACTGGCCAGGGCCGGGTTTTCCGCCTCGCCTGGGGTCGGCTGCAGGATCCGCGTCGGGTCCGGGTGGGCGAGGAAAGTGCGCTGGCCGGAGACCAGGTAGAGATAGCCGGTGTCGCCAAGGCGCCGGTTGCCCAGGCTGGCGAACAGCGGGTTGCGGTTGAGGTCGAGCACGCCGCCGACGATGGCCAGCAAACGGCCGTCGGCGGCCAGCACCGGAGCGGCGAGGACGACCATCGGTTCCTTCATGGCGCGCCCGGAAAAGGCCTGCGAAATGGCCGGTTTGCCCGTCTCGACCACCGCCCGCAGATGCTCGCCGGCGAGCATGGTGCGGCCCAGCCGGTGCGGCTGCAGCGGCCAGTCGGCGAGCAGCCGGCCGCCGGCGTCGAGGACCAGGAGTTCCTCGAACAGGGTCAGTAGTTCCGCCTTGCCCTGCAGATGGCGTTCGAGATTGCCCAGGTCGCCCAGGCGCTCGCGCGGCAGGGTTTCGGCCAGGCGGTTCAGGGTGTTCAGGCGCTCGCCGATGCTGCTGTCGAGGTAGCCGGCCAGCTCCGACAACTGGCGGAATTGCGCCGCCTCGATGCCGGCCTTGAGGTCGCCGCGCAGCGTGTCGAGCAGGGCGAACAATTGCGCTGCCAGCAGGGCCATGGCGAGGGCGATGGCGCCCAGGCTGAGCCGGGCGTGCAGGCTGAGAGTCGGCATGGCGGCGGGGTGGGGTCAGTCGGCGGCGACGCGGGCCGGCGGCAGGATCTTGCCGGGATTGAGCAGGTTGGCCGGGTCGAGCGCCGCCTTCAGCGCCCGCATCACGTCCACCGCCACCTCGCCATGTTCGGCGACCAGGTACTTGCGCTTGCCCAGGCCGATGCCATGCTCGCCAGTGCAGGTGCCTTCCATGGCGATGGCGCGCTCGACGACGCGCTGGCTGATCCAGGCAGCCTCGGCCATCTCCTGGTCATTGGCCGGATCGACCAGTACCACCAGATGGAAGTTGCCGTCGCCGACATGGCCGAACAGGGCGATCGGGATGCTGACCTGGGCGATGTCCGCGTTGGTCGCGGCGATGCACTCGGCCAGCCGCGAGATCGGCACGCAGACGTCGGTCGGGAAGCAGCGGCAGCCGGGTTTCAGTTGCAGGCAGGCGAAGTAGGCGTCGTGGCGGGCCTGCCACAGGCGGCTGCGGTCTTCCGGCCGGGTCGCCCACTGGAAGTGGGTGCCTCCCATCTCGTCGGCGATGGCCTGTACCGTCTGCGCCTGTTCTTCGGCCCCGGCCGGGCTGCCGTGGAATTCGAAGAACAGCGTCGGCGCCTCGGCCAGCGTGGTCTTGCTGAAGGTATTGATAGCTTTCAGCGACAATGCATCGAGCAGTTCGATGCGGGCCACCGGTACGCCGAGCTGGATGGTCTGGATCACCGTCTGCACCGCCGAGTCGATATCGGGGAAGGTGCACACGGCGGCCGAGATGGCCTCGGGAATCGGGTAGAGCTTGACCGTCAGCTCGGTCATGATGCCGAGCGTGCCTTCCGAGCCGACCAGCAATCGGGTCAGGTCGTAGCCGGCCGATGACTTGCGGGCGCGGCCGCCGGTTTTCATGATGCGGCCGTCGGCCAGTACGGTGGTCGTGGCCAGCACGTTGTCCTTCATCGTGCCGTAGCGCACGGCGTTGGTGCCGGAGGCGCGGGTCGCCGCCATGCCACCCAGGGTCGCGTCGGCGCCGGGGTCAATGGGGAAGAACAGGCCGCTGCCTTTCAGCGCATCGTTCAATTGCTTGCGGGTGACGCCGGCCTCGACCGTCGCATCGCCGTCCTCGGCGTGGATGGCCAGCACCCGGTTCATGCCGGAGAGATCGAGCGAGATGCCGCCGCAGGGAGCCAGCACATGGCCTTCGACCGAGCTGCCGACGCCGTAGGGAATGACCGGCACGCCATGGGCGGCGCACAGGCGCACGACCAGCGCGACTTCGTCGTTGTTTTCGGCGTGTACGACACCGTCCGGCAGTTGCGGCGGGTGCACCGACTCGTCGCGGCCGTGTTGCAGACGGCTGGATTCGCCGCGCGAGAAGCGCCGGCCGAAATGCCCGGCCAGCTGGCCGGCGAGTTCTTCTGGAAGGGGAGCGTGGGTCACGAGAGGAAGCGGGTGGCCTGGTCGAGATCGGTGTGAGTATGCCCTTGATACAGCGCCGTGACGAACTTGCGCCAGACCAGGTCCGGCTCGCCGATGCGGAAGCCGCAATAATGGCGGTCGTCCTGGCTGGTCTCCTGCACCGCCTGGACGCTAAGCCGGGAGACTTCCTTGCTGCCGAGCTGGACGATCGCCGTCAGCCAGACATTGGTCGGCACCGGCCGCCCGGTACGCGCCCGGAAACCATAGCGGGAGACTTCGCTGACCTCGATCGGAATGGCCTTGCCGGCGGCCTCGCCGATCAGCCGCGCCGGGCATTTGACCGAGAAACGCTGGTGCCGGCGCACCTGGGTATCGGCCGGTTGTTCGGGCAGCGCGGGCAGCACGGAGCGGTAGGCGGGCAGGTCGTAGATCAGGTGCAGCAGCGCCTTCTTGCGCTCGCTCAATTCGGCGAAGACGCGGGTGCGCTGGTTGAAGAAATGGTCGATCAGGTCGGGCGTCAGCACCGGGTCATTGGTGGTGTAGAAGCGGCGGTGCGGAATCTGGATGTTCGGCAGCGTCGTTTCCTTGAAGTAGTGGTACAGATTGCGGCGCAGCGGCTTGCCGGCGTAGGCCTTGCGCAGGATGTCGGGGGCGTGCATGAGGTCGAGCGTGGCGCCGACGGCCGGGGCGCCATTGACGAAGTCGTAGTTCTCGACGACGGTGCTGGTCAGCCGGCGGAAGAACAGCAGCGACTCGTACATCTCGATATGCCGCGGATTGACGGCAATGACCAGGTGGCGGGTATCGAAGAAGGTCGTGCAGTACTCGTACATGAACTTCATCAGCGGGAACAGGATCGTCCCGCCGGTGCGGCGGAAGCGCGGATGCACGGCCAGGGCCGAGACTTCGGCGATGTTGCCCTCCTTGGCGCGGACGCCGCTGAGGTCGAAGATGCGCTGCAGCGGGAAGCCGATGGCGCTTTCGCGGATCAGCGATAGCGTACCGACCACCTGATTGTCGAACTTGGCGCACAGCGTCGTCGTCGTCGGCAGGGCGTGGTAGATGGTGACCCGCATGCCCGACGGGTCGGGGGTCATGAAGCCGCTGCTGACGTAGGCGTCGTGCAGCAGCTTGAAACAGGCTTCGAGCTCCTCGCGCGTCTCGGCGATCTTCAGCACCAGCCGCTTGTTCGGCTCCGGGTCGCAATCGACAAAGGAGCGGTAGACGCCGTGTCGTCTCGCCTGCGGCAACATGGCAAACAGCTTGCGTGCGCCCTGGTGGATGAGGAAGCGCAGGCGGGACAAGGCTGGCATCGAGATCCGTGGCGGCGAGTAGGTGGGAAATAATCATAACAGCTTGTTATTGACATGTATTCCGCGCCTCCGGACAATCGGCCGCTACCTTCAACCCCCCCAGAAGATCAGGAGAACCACCGATGCAAGCCAAGCTTTCCGCAGTTGCTCTCTCCGTTATCGCTGCCTTTGCGCTCAGCGCCTGCGGCAAGAAAGAAGAACCGGCACCGGTCGCGGCGCCCGCCGCTCCGATCAGCAAGCCGGAAGTCGTCGTCAAGCTCGGCCACGTCGCCCCGATGACCGGTCCGCAGGCCCACCTGGGCAAGGACAACGAGAGCGGCGCCGTGCTGGCCATCGAGGAGCTGAACGCGCAAGGTCTGGAAATCGGCGGCGCCAAGGTCAAGTTCGAACTGCTGTCCGAGGACGACCAGGCCGATCCGAAGCAGGGCACCATCGTTGCCCAGAAGCTGGTCGATGCCAAGGTCAATGGCGTCGTCGGCCACCTCAATTCCGGCACCACCATCCCGGCCTCCAAGTTGTATTTCGACGCCGGCATGCCGCAGGTGTCGCCGTCGGCGACCAATCCGAAGTACACGCAGCAGGGCTTCAACACCGCCTTCCGCGTCATGGCCAACGACATCCAGCAGGGCAAGATCCTCGGCGAGTTCGCCGCCAAGCAGGGTGCCAAGAGCGTCGCCATCATCGATGACCGCACCGCTTACGGCCAGGGTCTGGCCGACGAGTTCCGCAAGGCTGCCGAAGCGGCCGGCATCAAGGTCGTCGCCAACGAATACACCAACGACAAGGCCACCGACTTCAAGGCCATCCTGACCAAGATCAAGTCGAAGAAGGCCGACCTGGTCTTCTACGGTGGCATGGACGCCCAGGGCGGGCCGATGGTCAAGCAGATGAAGGATCTCGGCATCAAGGCCAAGTTCCTCGGCGGTGACGGCGTGTGTACGCCGGAATTCATGAAGCTGGGCGGTCCGGCCGCCGATGGCGAGTACTGCTCGCTGCCGGGCATGCCGCTGGAACAGCTGGCCAAGGGGCCGGCGTTCAAGCAGAAGTTCAACGCCAAGTTCGGCTATGAAATCCAGCTCTATGCGCCGAACGTCTACGACGCGGTGATGGTCATCGCCGATTCGATGAAGCGTGCCGACTCGATCGAAGCGGCCAAGTACCTGCCGGAGATCGCCAAGACCAATATGGAAGGCGTCAGCGGCAAGATCGAGTTCGACCAGTTCGGCGATCTGAAGGGCGGCGCCATTACCGTCTACCAGTACCAGGGCGGCAAGCTGAACTACGTCGAGACGCTGGGCGGCAGCCCGGTTGCTGCGGCCGTGGCCGAGGTCAAGGAGGCGGCCCAGGCCGTTGCCGGGGCGGCCGGTGCGGTCGGCGCCGATGCCGTGAAGGCCGGGGCCGAAGCCGTCAAGGCGGGTGCCGAGGCGGTCAAGGGGGCGGCCGATGCCGCCAAGGCTGCGGCCGAGAAGAAGTAATCCTGTCACGCAGGAACGAAACGGCGCCGCAAGGCGCCGTTTCCATATAAGGCGGTCGAATTAAGCGTAATGGATATTTTCTTTCAGCAGGTCATCAACGGGCTGGTCCAGGGCAGCATCTACGCCCTGGTCGCGCTCGGCTACACGATGGTGTACGGCATCATGGGCCTGATCAACTTCGCCCACGGCGAGGTGGTGATGATCGGCACCCTGGTCGCCATCAGCGTCGCCAGCGCCTTGATCGGTGCCGGGGTGCCGGTCGCCGTCGCCGGCCTGGGCGGCCTCCTGGCTGCGCTGCTGGTGTGCATGGCGCTCGGCTGGAGCCTGGAGCGCATCGCCTACCGGCCGTTGCGCGGTTCGCCGCGGCTGACGCCGCTGATCACGGCGATCGGCATGTCGATTGTGCTGCAGAACCTGGCGATGATCATCTGGGGGCGCAATTACCTGACCTTTCCGCCCGTGCTGCCGAAGGTGAATTTCGAACTCGCCGGCGCCCATTTCACGCTGATCCAGGTGGCCATCGTGCTGATCTCGGCGACGGCGATGAGCGGCCTGGTCTTCCTCGTCTATCGCACCCGCCTCGGCATGGCCATGCGGGCGACGGCGCAGAATCCGGCGGTGGCCAGCCTGATGGGGGTCAATATCAACCGCGTCATCGCCGCCGCCTTCGTCGTCGGCTCGGCGCTGGCTGCCGTGGCCGGGGTCATGGTCGGCAGCTATTACGAAATCGCCCACTACCAGATGGGCTTCATGCTCGGCCTCAAGGCCTTTACCGCCGCCGTGCTCGGCGGCATCGGCAATCTCGCCGGGGCGATGGCCGGGGGCGTGCTGCTCGGCCTGATCGAGGCACTCGGTGCCGGCTACATCGGCGACCTGACCGGCGGTTTTCTCGGCAGCCACTATCAGGACATCTTCGCCTTCATCGTCCTGATCGGCGTGCTGATGTTCAAGCCCTCCGGCCTGTTCGGGGAAAAGACCGGAGACCGGGCATGAGCAAGTGGCTGTCGCCGAAATCCTTCTTCGGCATCGTGCTGATCACCGCCGCCCTGGTCGCCCTGCCTTTCGTCCTCGGCATGGGCGGTGGCCAGGCTTGGGTACGCATCGTCAATTTCGCCATCCTCTACATCTTCCTGGCGCTCGGCCTGAACATCGTCGTCGGCTTCGCCGGTCTGCTCGATCTCGGCTACATAGCCTTCTACGCCGTCGGTGCCTACACCTGGGCGCTGCTGGCCAGCCCGCATTTCGGCCTGCACTTCCCGGTCTGGGCCATCCTGCCGATCGGCGCTGTGCTCGCCTGCTTCTTCGGCGTCGTGCTCGGTTCGCCGACGCTGAAGTTGCGCGGCGACTACCTGGCCATCGTCACCCTCGGCTTCGGCGAGATCGTCCGCATCTTCCTCAATAACCTGAATGCGCCGGTCAATATCACCAACGGCCCGCAGGGCATCACGCTGATCGATCCGGTCAGCATCGGCGGTTTCCGCTTCTCGGGGACCAGCGAAATCTTCGGCCTGAGTCTGACCGGGCCGCAGAAGTACTATTTCCTGCTGGTCGCCCTGGCCATCCTGGTGATCATCATCAACCTGCGCCTGCAGCACTCGCGCATCGGCCGCGCCTGGCAGGCCATCCGCGAGGACGAGATCGCCGCCAAGGCGGTCGGCATCAATACCCGCAACATCAAGTTGCTGGCCTTCGCCATGGGCGCCTCGTTCGGCGGCATCGCTGGCGGCATCTTCTCGGCCATGCAGGGCTTCGTCTCGCCGGAGAGCTTCTCGCTGATCGAGTCGATCATGGTCCTGGCCATGGTCGTGCTCGGCGGCATGGGCCACATCCCTGGGGTCATTCTCGGCGCGGTGTTGCTGTCGGTGCTGCCGGAAGTCCTGCGTTACGGCGTCGGGCCGCTGCAGATGGCGCTGTTCGGCAAGATGCTGATTGATCCGGAAAGCCTGCGCATGCTGATTTTCGGCCTGGCCCTGGTGCTGGTCATGCGCTTCAAGCCGGCCGGTTTGTGGCCGTCGCCGGAGCGCAAGCGGGAACTGAGCGAAGCGACGCGGGGGAGCGTCTGATGCGCGAGGTACTGCTCGAAGCCAACGGCGTCGCCAAGCACTTCGGTGGTGTCAAGGCGCTGCAGGACGTGTCGCTGAGCATCCGCCGTGGCGAGATCTACGGTCTGATCGGCCCGAACGGTGCCGGCAAGACCACCTTCTTCAATTGCATGACCGGGCTCTACGTGCCGGACGGCGGCGGCTTCCTCTTCGCCGGCACGCCGTTGGTCGCCGACGCGCCGCACCGGGCGGCCGAGCGCGGCATCGCCCGCACTTTCCAGAACATCCGCCTGTTCGGCAACATGACGGCGCTGGAGAACGTCATGGTCGGCCGCCACGTGCGCACCCGCGCCGGCGTCGTCGGCGCCATGCTGATGACCGCCGCGACGCGGGCCGAGGAAGCGGCCATCCGCCAGCGGGCGATCGAGCTGCTGCATTACGTGCGCATCGAGGAGCGCGCCGACGACCTGGCCAAGAACCTGTCCTACGGCGATCAGCGCCGGCTGGAAATCGCCCGGGCGCTGGCCACCGAGCCGCAGCTGCTCTGTCTCGACGAGCCGGCCGCCGGCATGAATGCCACGGAAACCGCCGAACTGCGCGAGCTGATCGACGGCATCCGCCGCGACGGCACCACCATCCTGCTGATCGAACATGACGTCAAGCTGGTCATGGGCTTGTGCGACCGCGTCGCCGTGCTCGACTACGGCAAGCTGATCATCGAGGACGTGCCGGCCGTGGTGCAAAAAGATCCACGCGTTATCGAGGCTTACCTAGGTGCTTGAAGTTACCGGACTCCGCGTCGCCTACGGCGGCATCCAGGCGGTGCGCAGCATTACCTTTCACGTCAACGAAGGCGAGATGGTCGCCCTGATCGGCGCCAACGGCGCCGGCAAGACCAGCACGCTGAAGGCGATCGCCCGCGTCCTCGACGCCGCCGGCGGCGACGTGCATTTCTGCGGCGAGGACATCACGCGCCTCGCCCCGCACCACATCGTCCGCCGGGGCATCGCGCTGGTGCCGGAAGGGCGCGGCGTCTTCCCGCGCCTGACGGTGGCCGAGAACCTGGCGATGGGCGCCTTCCTGCGCCACGACAAGCCGGAGATGGCGGCCGACCTGGACAAGATCTACGGTTATTTCCCGCGCCTGAAGGAGCGGGCGGCGCAGCTGGCCGGCACGCTGTCGGGCGGCGAGCAGCAGATGCTGGCGATCGGCCGGGCGCTGATGAGCCGGCCGAAGATGCTGCTGTTGGATGAGCCGTCGATGGGCCTGGCGCCGATCATGGTGCAGAAGATCTTCGAGGTGGTCCGGACGGTCGCCGCCGAAGGCATGACGACCCTGCTGATCGAACAGAACGCCAAGCTGGCGCTGGAAGTCAGCCAGCGCGGCTATGTCATGGAAAGCGGCGAAATCACCCTGACCGGGGAATCGGCCAGCCTGCTCGACGATCCGAAAGTGCGCGCCGCCTATCTCGGCGAGTGAGCGCGGCTTTTTCGCCTGGATCAAACCTTCGTCGCGCCGGCCGGGCGACAATGGCCACCCGTTCGCCCGAGTCCTGGATCGCCATGATGAAACTGACCGCCTCCCTCGTTGCCGCGCTGTTTGCCGTCGCCGCCCAGGCTGCCCCGACATTGCCGGCGGCGCCGGCCAGTCAACTGGCACCCGTCGCCGACGGGGCGCCCAAGCCGGACGCGACACCGCGCCTGGCTTACGGTTTCCTGATGAAGCACGGGGAAAAGCTGGTCTTCGCCCCCTGCCGCGACCGCAGCTATGCGCTGCTCGAGGATGTTTCGGCCGATCGGCAGGTGACGCGCGGCCTGGAAATGGCCGGCCTGACCGATGGCCGCAAATACTATGTCGAGGTGCTCGGGGTCGCCGACGGCAATGCGCTACGCGCCAGCGAACTCAACCTGGCACGCGCCGAAGGCCGTTGTCAGAAACCGGGCGGCAGCGACGAGGCCTGGCTGGCCAGCGGCAACGAGCCGGGCTGGGCGCTGGCGGCCGGTGGCGAGAAGGTCACGCTGCAGCGCCAGGGCGGCAAGGAAATCAGTGTTCCTTACCAGGCTTTCGCGCGTCAGGGCGAGGTCGCGCAGTTCTCCGCGGAGGGGCTTGAGTTGCGCTTCGAACGCCAGCTGTGTCGCGACAGCGTGACCGAGGCCGTCTTCGGCTGGACCGCCACGGTCCGCGTCGACGGCCAGACGCTGCGGGGTTGCGCCCTAGTTCGTTGAGAAACTGAAGACGTCGGCGAAGAATTCTTCGTCCGGCAGCTGGCAGCGGCCGATGAAATCGGCCTTGGCCGCCTCGATCATCGCCGGTGAACCGCAGGCATAGACCTGGTGGCCGGAGAGATCCGGGAAGTCTTCCATGACTGCCTGATGAACGAAGCCGCGGCGGCCGGTCCACGCGTCGTCGGCGGCCGGCTCGGAGAGCACCGGCACGTAGCGGATATGCGGGTGGCTGGCCGCCCACTGATGCGGCAGCGCGTCCTGGTACAGGTCGACGCGCGCCTTGGCGCCCCAGTAGATGACCATCGGCCGTTGGCATTCTTCGGCGATGGCATGCTCGACGATGGCCTTGATCGGCGCGAAGCCGGTGCCGCCAGCGAGCAGGATCATCGGTTTCGGTGAGTCCTCGCGCAGGTAGAAGCTGCCGTGCGGGCCGTTGAAGCGCAGGATGTCGCGCAGCTTCATGCTGTTGAATACCTGTTCGGTGAACACGCCGCCCGGCACGTAGCGGATATGCAGCTGCAGCACGGCATCGTCGTGCGGCGCATTGGCCAGCGAGAAGCTGCGCTTGCGGCCATCTTTCAGCAGGATGTCGATGTACTGGCCGGCCCAGAACTGCAGGCGCTCGCTGGCCGGCAGGCGCAGGTGCATGTCGATGACGTCGGGGGCCAGACGCTCCAGCTTCTCGATGCGCGCCGGCAGGGTCTTGACCGGGATGTCGCTGGCCGAGGTCAGCTGCTTGCATTCGATGACCAGATCGGACTGCGCCTTGGCGCAGCAATAGAGGGTCAGGCCGGCGGCCTTTTCCTCGTCCTTGAGGCTGTGCGGTTGGGCCCGGCCGTGGTCGACCCGGCCTTCCAGCACCTTGCCTTTGCAGGCACCGCAGGCACCATCCTTGCAGCCGTAGGGCAGGGTCAGCCCGTGCCGCAAAGCGGCGTCGAGCAGGCTTTCATCGGCCTCGGCGGCGAACTGGCGGCCGCTCGGCTGGACAGTGATCTGGTAGCTCATCGGTTCCCCTTGGTCGTCGGCTACAATGCCGGCGTGCAAAAAATCCTGATTGTCGGCAGCGGGGACGTTGCCCGCCGCATTCTCTTCCGTCTCTCTCCTGCCTGTCGCGTCTTCGCCCTGCTGCGCGACCGGCAACGGGCCGCCGCCTGGCGTGCGGCCGGAGCACTGCCGCTGCCCGGCGACCTCGACGACCGGGCCAGTCTGCGCCGCCTGGCCGGTCTGGCCGACGTCGTGCTGCATCTGGCGCCGCCGCCCGGCGAAGGCCGGCTGGACACGCGGACCCGCCATCTGCTGGCGGCCCTGAGTGCGGGCGGCAGTCTACCACGGCAGCTGGTTTACGTTAGTACGACAGGGGTTTACGGTGATTGCGCCGGGGCGCTGATCGACGAGACCCGGCCCTGCCATCCGGAAAGCGCCCGCGCCGCCCGTCGCGTCGATGCCGAACAGTGCCTGCGCGCCTGGGGCCGCCGCCAGGGCGTGCGCGTCAGCATCCTGCGCGCCCCCGGCATCTATGCGTCCGACCGGCTGCCGCTCGAACGTCTGGAGAAAGGCCTGCCGGCCCTGGTCGCCGCCGAAGACGCCTACACCAATCACATCCATGCCGACGATCTGGCCGCCGCCTGCCTCGCCGCCCTGCGCCACGGCCAGGCCGGCCGGGTCTATAACGTCGTCGACGATACGCAATTGCGCATGGCCGATTACTTCGATCGCGTCGCCGATGCCTTCGCCCTGCCGCGGCCGCCGCGCCTGAGCCGCCGCGCCGCCGCCGAAGTGCTGTCACCGCTGCAGTTGTCCTTCATGCGTGAATCGCGGCGCATCGGCAATCGCCGCCTGAAGAACGAATTGAAACTGCGCCTCGCCTATCCGACCATCGACGTCGGTATCGCCGCGGCCGCCGCTGGGAGAAACGCGTGTTAATCCTGAAGACCCTGCATATCTGGATGGTCATCTCGTGGTTCGCCGGCTTGTTCTATCTGCCGCGCATCTACGTCAACCTGGCCATGGTGCCGGCCGATAGCGTCGCCGAGCGCGACCGGCTGCTGCTGATGGCCGGCAAGCTGTACAAGTTCATGACGCCACTCGGCATCCTGGCGGTCATTACCGGCCTCTGGCTGTGGTTCGGCTACGGCTTTCAGGGGGGCTGGCTGCATGCCAAGACCACGCTGGTCGCCGTGCTCGCCGCCTATCATTGGCATTGCGGCCGCCTGCTCGGCGACTTTCGGGCCGGGCGCAACGCCCGCTCGCATGTCTGGTTCCGCTTCTACAACGAACTGCCGGTCGTCGTCCTGCTGATCGTCCTTTTCCTCGTCGTCCTCAAGCCCTTCTGACATGAACAAATATTTCGCCATCTGCCCGCGCGGCCTCGAAGACCTGTTGCTCGACGAGTTGCGCGCCGTCGGCGCCGAGGAGCTGCGGACCACGCACGGCGGCGTCTTCTTTGCCGGCGACTGGAGCGTCTGCTACCGCGCCAACCTCGAGTCGCGGCTTGCGACGCGCATCCTCTGGCACATCGTCAAGGGGCCCTACGCCAAGGAAGAGGATATCTACCGCCTGGCGGTGCGCCAGCTGTGGCCCAACCATTTCGACGTGACGCGGACGATGCGGGTGGTCACTACCGCCATCAAGTGCCCGCTGAAATCGCTCGATTTCGTCACGCTGCGCGTCAAGGATGCCGTCTGCGACCGCTTCCGCGAGGACTGCGGCGAGCGACCGAATATCGAGACGCGTAACCCGGATGTCAGCGTCCACGTCTTCCTGACCGAGAACGAGTGCACGCTGTATCTCGATACCTCCGGCCAGCCACTGTGGCAGCGCGGCTTGCGCAAGGCCAGCGTCGATGCGCCGCTGAAGGAGAACCTGGCGGCCGGCATCCTGAAGATCACCGGCTGGCAGCCGGGCATGCCGCTGATCGATCCGATGTGCGGCAGCGGCACCTTCCTGCTCGAAGCCGTGCAGGTGGCCCTCGACCGGGCCCCGGGCCTCGACCGCGGCTTCTCCTTCGAAATGCTGAAGAAGTTCGAGGCCCTGGAATGGGCCCGTATTCGCGCCGCCGCCGAGGCCCGCGTCAAGCCGGCCGAGCCGCTCGACATCCGCGGCTACGACCTCGACGACAAGGCCGTGCGCGCCACCCGGCGCAATCTGCAGGAAGCCGGTTTCGGCGGGGTCGTCACGGTCGACCAGGGTGATCTGCTGGAGGTCCAGCCGCTGACCGAGCACGGCATCCTGTTGGCCAATCCGCCCTACGGCGAACGCATCGGCGAGCAGGACGAACTGGCCGCCTTCTACCCGCAGCTCGGCACGGCGCTGAAGCGCCACTGGGCCGGCTGGAACTGTTTCTTCTTCACCGCCGACCTGCGCCTGCCGAAGCTGGTCGGCTTGAAGCCCAGCCGCAAGACGCCGCTGTTCAACGGTCCGCTCGAATGCCGCCTGTTCGAGATCAGGATGGTGGCCGGTAGCAACCGGCGACAGTGACCATACGCTGGCGTATACTTGCGGGCGGTGAGGCGCAGCGTGATTTGATCTTGGTCAGCCAATCGGCCCGGGCGTTGTGCGAGCATTTTTGTTTGCAAAAATAAATCGAGGAGAAACCAGCATGTCCGTCCAGGCCCTATACCAGCAAAAGCGCATGTCTGCTGCCGATGCCATCCGCATCGTCAAGAACGGCGACACCATCGTCGTGCCGACCGCCGTCGGCGAACCGCCGTCGCTGCTGACCGCGCTGTCCGAAGCCCGTCGCGATTTCCGCGGGGTCCAGGTGTCGCAGATCCTGCCGGTGCGCAAGTACGGCTATTTCGATCCGGAAACGGCCGAGCACGTCCGCCATACCGCCTACTTCTTCAGCGGCGCTTCGCGCGCCGGCGGCCAGGAAGGCTGGATCGACTTCATCCCGGCCTACTTCTCTGAACTGCCGGTGCTGATCGACCGCGGCCTGCTGCCGGCCGACGTCGTCTTTTCGATGGCTTCGCCGAT
Source organism: Betaproteobacteria bacterium HGW-Betaproteobacteria-12 (assembly GCA_002842345.1). Classification (GTDB taxonomy): domain Bacteria; phylum Pseudomonadota; class Gammaproteobacteria; order Burkholderiales; family Rhodocyclaceae; genus Azonexus. The sequence continues at coordinate 32,665 of PHCU01000026.1, forward strand.
GGACGAGCATGGCTTCTTCTCGCTGGCCCTGGCTGCCGACTACACGATGGCGGCGATCGAGAAGGCGCGCGTCGTGGTGCTGGAAGTGAACCCCAACGTGCCGTTCGCCAACGGCGACTGCCACATCCACATCTCGCAGGTCGCCGCGCTGTGCGAGAGCGAGGATCCGATCCTCGAAGTCGGCCTGCCGAAGATCGGCCCGGTCCAGGAAGCCATCGGCAAGTACGTCGCCGACATGATCCCCAACGGCGCCACGCTGCAGATCGGCTACGGCGGCATTCCCGACGCCGTGGTCATGCAGCTGACCGACAAACACGACCTCGGCATCCATACCGAAATGGTCGGCGACGGCATCATGACCCTGGTCGAGGCCGGTGTCATCACCAACCGCAAGAAGAACTACCACCACGGCAAGATGCTGGCCACCTTCGCCCTCGGCTCGAAGAAGCTGTACCAGTTCATGAACCGCAATCCGGCGCTGGAAATGCACCCGGTCGATTTCACCAACGATCCCTTCCTGGCCGGCCAGAACGACAACCTGCATGCCATCAACGCCACCATGCAGATCGACTTCATGGGCCAGTGCGGCTCGGAAAGCCTCGGTTTCGCGCCGTATTCCGGCACCGGCGGCCAGGCCGATTTCGTCCGTGCGGCCAATCGCTCGAACGGCGGCAAGGCCTTCATCGTCCTGCCGTCCACGGCCAAGAACGACACCATCTCGCGCATCGTGCCGACGCTGTCGGCCGGCACCCACGTGACCACCAGCAAGAACGACATCAACTACGTGGTCACCGAGTTCGGCGTCGCCCAGTTGCGCGGCAAGACCGCCAAGCAGCGCTGCGAGGCGCTGATCGGCATCGCCCATCCCGACTTCCGCGGCGAATTGCGCGAGGCGGCGAAGAAGATGAATCTGCTCTGAGACCTGGGCCGCCCGCCAGCGCCCCTGCCCGCTACGGGCAGGGGGCGCAAACGCCGCGCTGGCGCACGGCGTTTGCGCCAGCCGCTTACAAACTGTAGCAATTTTCTCCCGCTGCCCGGGCGCAGTTCGACTAATGTTGAAGGGCAAGCCATGGAGGTCAAGATGAAAGCAGCAAGATTCCTGGCGACCCTGCTCTGTCTGATGCTGGTGGCCGTCAGTAGCGTTTCGGCACACGGTGGCCGAGGCCGGATCGGCATCCATTTCGGTCATTACTGGGGGCCTGGGTTCTATCCCTCCCCGTGGTACTACCAGCCGACCATCGTCGTTCCGCCGCCGCAGCCGACGGTCTATATCGAACAGTCCGTCGCTCCGGGCGGCAATTTCTGGCATTACTGCCGGAGTGTCGGGGGCTACTACCCCTATGTTCAGGCGTGTCCGGAAGGCTGGCTGAAAGTATTGCCGGATGCGGAGAGATAAACCATGACTGACCATATCCTGCCTATGCGGCATCTCGCTCTGCTCGGTTCGGTACTGCTGCTCGGCGCCTGTACCATCCTGCCGACCGGCCCCAGCGTCATGACGCTGCCCGGGAGCGGCCGGACCCTCGAGGCCTTCCGGGCCGACGACAGTCTTTGCCGCGATTACGCGTATCACCAGGTTGGCGGCAAGACCGCTATGCAGGCGGCGCAGCAGTCGGCGGTAACCAGTGCCGCTGTCGGCACGGCCGTCGGGGCGCTGGCCGGTGCCGCCATCGGCGGCGATAGCCGGGGTGCCGCCGTCGGCGCCGGTGCCGGTCTGTTGCTGGGAAGCGCTGCCGGCTCAGAGGCGGCCCGTGGTTCCGGTATCGGCACCCAGCGCCACTACGACAACGCCTATATCCAGTGCATGTATACCAAGGGTCACCGGGTGCCGGTGCCGGCCAACATGTCTTACCAGGGCGCCGTGCGGGCTACCGATGCCGGCATCCCGCCACCGCCACCGGGGGCGCCACCGGCACCGCCGGCGCGTTGAAGCTTATTGGCGCCGCCGTCCGCTGAGGATGGCGGCTGCCGCTGCTAGTCGATCAGGCGACGCCGGCGCTGTGCGCCTGTTGATCCGCCCAGTACGACGAGCGCACCATCGGCGCGCAGGCAGCGCCGGTGAAGCCCATCTTCTTCGCTTCTTCCTCGTACATCCTGAAGATGTCCGGATGGACGTAGCGCGTTACCGGCAGGTGATGGCCTGATGGTGCCAGGTACTGGCCGATGGTCAGCATCTCGACGTCGTGGGCGCGCAGGTCGCGCATGACTTCGAGGATTTCCTCGTCAGTTTCGCCCAGGCCGACCATCAGGCCCGACTTGGTCGAGACCTTCGGGTAGCGTGCCTTGAACTGCTTGAGGAATTCCAGTGAGTGCTGGTAGTCGGCGCCGGGGCGGGCCTGCTTGTACAGGCGCGGGACCGTTTCCATGTTGTGGTTCAGCACGTCGGGCAGGGCGCCGCCGAGCACTTCCAGGGCGACCTCCATGCGGCCGCGGAAATCCGGTACCAGGGTTTCGACGGTCGTGGTCGGCGACAGCTCGCGGACATGGCTGATGACATCGACGAAGTGCTGGGCGCCGCCGTCGCGCAAGTCGTCGCGATCGACGCTGGTGATCACGACATAACGCAGCTTTAGCGCGGCGACCGACTCGGCCAGTTCGCGCGGTTCGTCCGCGTTGGGCGGTAGCGGCTGGCCGTGGCCGACGTCGCAGAACGGGCAGCGGCGGGTGCAGATGTCGCCGAGGATCATGAAGGTCGCCGTGCCGCGGCCGAAGCATTCGCCGATATTGGGGCAGGCTGCTTCTTCGCAGACGGTGTGCAGCTTCTTCTCGCGCAGCATGGTCTTGATTTCGCCGAAGCGGCCGGCACTGTTGCCGGCCTTGACGCGAATCCACTCGGGTTTGCGCAGCGGGGTATCGACCGGCACGATCTTGATCGGGATGCGCGCGGTTTTCAGTTCGCCTTTTTGCTTGATGCCTTTTTGTTTCACGCTGCCTGCGTTGTCTGCCATTTCTATTTGTCCAGTTGCTGTAGCAAGTGTTGCGAAAGTTGCTCGCCGGCCTCGTGAGCGGTGAGCGGAATGTTCAGGTCCTTGGTCTGGATGACCTTCAGCCCAGCATAGCCGCAGGGATTGATGGCGGCAAAGGGGGAAAGATCCATGTCGACATTGAGCGACACGCCGTGGTAGCTGCAGCCATTGCGGATGCGCAGGCCGAGGGCGGCAACCTTGGCGTCGCCGACATAGACGCCGGGCGCGCCGTCGCGGCGTGCGGCGGCGACGCCGTAAGCGGCGAGCAGGTCGATGACGCCTTGCTCGATGGCCGTGACCAGTTCGCGCACCTTGATTTTCAGGCGCGACAGGTCGAGCAGCAGGTAGATCACCACCTGGCCGGGGCCGTGGTAGGTGACCTGACCGCCTCGGTCGATCTTGATGGTGGGGATGCCGACGTCGCGCAGGATGTGCTCCGGCTTGCCGGCCTGGCCCAGCGTGTAGACCGGCGGATGCTCGACGACCCACAGTTCGTCCGGCGTTTCGGCGCTGCGGGTGGCGGTGAAGTCCTGCATGGCGCGAAAGGTCGGTTCGTAGTCGACCCGCCCCAGGCGTTTAACGACGACGTTCACCTTAGAGGACGACCTTCACCAGCGGATGGGCGGTCAGGTCGGTGTACAAGGCGTCGAGTTGTGGCTTCGAGGTGGCGACCACGGTGCAGGTCAGGCTCAGGTAGTTGCCGCCGGAACTGGCACGCATTTCCATCGTCGCGCCATCGAAGTCGGGAGCGTGCCGGGTGACGATGGTCAGCACGACCTGGGCGAGTTCGTCGTGCGCCTTGCCCATGATCTTCAGGGGAAAGTCGCAGGGAAATTCGAGCAGGGTGTCCTTGTACGAAGCCATCTCAGCCTTTGCGCATTACTGTGTTCTTGAAATCCTGATACCACTGCCACATCCGTTCGCCGACCGGGCCGGGCCGGCCGTAACCGACTGGCTGTCCGTCGAGCCTGGTGATCGCCAGCACTTCCTTGGTCGATGAGGTCATCCAGACCTCGTCGGCGGCGCGAAGTTCCGCTTCCGTGATTTCGCGCACCTCGGTTGGCTGGCCGTGACGGGCGGCCAGTTCGAGAATCACTTCGTAGGTGATTCCGGGCAGCATCAATTGCGTCTTGGGCGGCGCCAGCAGCACCCCGTCCTTGACCACGAAAATATTCGAGGCGGCACCTTCCTTGAGGTAGCCGTCGCGGATCAGCAGCGCTTCGGCGCAGCCCTGGTCGACCGCCTGCTGGCGGGCCAGCACATTGGCCAGCAGCGAGATGACCTTGAGGTCGCAGCGGCTCCAGCGCAGGTCGGGCACGGTGATCGCCGAAACGCCGCTGGCCCGTACTGCCGCCGCCGTGGTCACCAGCGGCGAAGCGAAGGCGAACACGGTCGGCGCCACGCTGGCCGGCGGGAAGGCATGATCCCGCTTGTTGTCGGCGCCGCGCGTGACCTGCAGATAGATGGACTGGTCATCCCAGGGGGCGGCAGCGATCAGCCTGGCAATGAGCGCTTGCCAGTCGGCGATCGCCAGCGGTGAGACCAGCTTGATGCCGGCGAGCGTCGCCTGCAGTCGGTCTAGGTGTTCGTCGAGGCGGAAGGCCTGGCGCGAATAGACCGGAATCACTTCATAGACGCCGTCGCCGTAGAGAAAGCCGCGGTCGAGCGGCGAGACGCCGGCTTCGGCCAGCGGCAGGAACTGGCCGTTCAGGTAGACGGGATCGGCGACGAAAGGCGTCATGTCGGTCAGTTGAACCAGAGTTTGACGGTATCGAGGGCGCGGCCGACGATGCCCGCCACCGGGACGGTTTCCAGGGCGACCACCGGGTAGTCGCCGTAGGCCTTGCCGTCGACGCTGACCTTCAGCGTGGCAACCGGCTGGCCGACGCGTACCGGTGCCATCAGCGGCTGTAGCGAGACCAGGTGCACGGTGATCTTGTCGGCCTGGCCCTTGGGTAGGGCGATGATGAGGTCGTTCTCGAAGCCGGCCTTGAGCTGATTCTGCGCCCCCTTCCAGACGCGCAGCGAGGAGACGGTCTGGCCCTTGGTGTACAGCGGCACGGCGTCGTAGGACAGGAAGCCCCAGTTGAGCAGCTTCAGCGATTCGCTGGTGCGGGTCGCATCCGAAGCGGTGCCCAGCACCACCGACAGCAGGCGGCGCGGGCCGCGCTGGGCGGAAGAAATCAGGCAGTAGCCGGCGGCTTCGGTGTGGCCGGTCTTCAGACCGTCGACAGTCGGATCGAGCCAGAGCAGGCGATTGCGGTTGGGTTGCTTGATTTTGTTGTAGGTGTAGTCCTTCATCGAGTAGTAACGGCGGTACTCCTCGGGGAAGTCGCGAATCAGTGCGGCGGCCAGGATCGACAGGTCGCGCGCCGTGGTGAAGTGCTGCGGGTCGGGCAGGCCGGTGGCGTTCTTGAAGCTGGAGTTCTTCATGCCCAGCCGCTGCGCCTCGCGATTCATCATCTGCGCGAAATTTTCCTCGCTGCCGGCAATGCCCTCGGCCAGCACGACGCAGGCATCGTTGCCAGACTGCACGATGACCCCCTTGATCAGGTCGTCGACCGGCACCTGGTGGCCGACGCGGACGAACATCTTGGAGCCGCCGGTGCGCCAGGCCTTCTCGGAAACCGGCAAGGTCTGGTCGAGGGCCAGCGTCTTCTGGCGCAGCGCCGAGAAGGTCAGGTAGGCCGTCATCAGCTTGGTCAGCGAGGCCGGGTCCAGGCGCTCGTCGGGTTTTTCGGCGCTGAGGAGCTGGCCGGATCCCATCTCCAGCAGTAGCCAGGACTTGGCCGCCAGGGCGGGCGGAATCGGCAGGGTCTGGGCGAGCGCCTGAGTGGCGCACAGAACGCCGAGAAGACAGAGGAAAGCTTTGTGAAACAGTGACATGTAATTTTCTTGGGGATGCGTTGGGGGGTGAATTATACCCCTGGCTCAGCTACACCCCCGTCACTGTCGGCACACAGGACCTCGATCGCCGGGTGGCGGATGCGCCGCTCGTTCGATATTGCATAGATCTGTTCGCTGACCCCGTCCATGGCACCGAGCGGCAGGGCGTCGAGTTGCGTCGCCACCTGGCTGGCCAGCGCCAGCGGGGCGGGAAAGATGCCCAGGCCGCCGCGGCCGAAGGTGGTCATCAGCGCGCTGTCTTCGAATTCACCAACGATGTTCGGCTGGGCGCCGACGCCTTCCAGCCAGCGTTCGATGTGGTTGCGCAGCGCGTTATGGCGCGTCGGCAACAGCAGCGGCGCGCCGGTGAGGCTGCGGGGGAAGTCGGGACGGTAGCGTTCGGCGAGCTCATTCGTGGCGAACAGCCCGGTGGCGAACTCCCCGAGATGCCGGCTGAATAGCTTCAGATTGCCGCCCAGCGGCGCCGGTCGGTCGGTCAGGACGACATCGAGGCGATGCAGCGCGAGATCGGCGAGCAGGACTTCAAATTCGCCTTCGTCGCAGATCAGGCGAACGTCGGCAGTCATCGCCGTGACCTTGGATAACAGGCGATAGGCCAGCAGTTTCGGAATGCCATCGGATATGCCGGCGCGCAGGCGCAGCGTCGCATCGTTGCCGCTGCTCTGCACGGCGTCGACCAGCGCATCGCCGAGCTGGAAGATGCGGTCGGCGTAGGTGAGCGCGGCACGGCCGGCCTCGCTCAGCACCAGGCCGCGTCCCTGGCTGTTGAACAGTGCCTTGCCGAGTTGGCGTTCGAGCAGCGAGAGCTGGCCGCTGATGGTCTGCACGGCGACGCCGAGGCGCTCTGCGGCGCGGGTAATGCTGCCTTCGTGGGCGACAACCCAGAAGTAATGCAGGTGCTTGAAATTGAGCGGTGTCATCTCGATATAGGAAAAACGAAGAGTGGTTAAATTTTGCTACGGTTTTTATTGGGGCTGCAATGCGTTAGCATCAGCCCGTAACTTTTTCCGACAGGAGTCCGCCATGAAGCGCGTTCTGCTTTTCCTTGCTACCAACCTCGCCGTCATGCTGGTGCTCAGCCTCGTCGCCAACCTGCTCGGCGTCAATCGTTTTCTCACCGCCAACGGCATGAATTTCGGCATGTTGCTGGCCTTCGCTGCCCTCATCGGTTTCGGCGGCGCCTTCATTTCCTTGCTGATGTCAAAGACCATGGCCAAGTGGAGCACCGGCGCTCGGGTCATCGAGCACCCGTCGTCCTCCACCGAAGTCTGGCTGGTCGATACCGTCGCCCGCCTGGCCAAGCGCGCCAATCTGCCGATGCCGGAAGTGGCGATCTACGACGGCGAGCCGAACGCCTTCGCCACCGGCGCGACCAAGAACAGTTCGCTGGTCGCTGTCTCTACCGGCCTGCTGCAGGGCATGACCCGCGACGAAGCCGAGGCCGTGCTGGCGCACGAAGTCGCCCATATTGCCAACGGCGACATGGTGACGCTGACCTTGATTCAAGGCGTGGTCAACACCTTCGTCATCTTCATCTCGCGCGTCGTCGGCTATCTGGTCGACTCCTTCCTGCGGCGCAACGATTCGGAAAGCAGCGGTCCAGGCATCGGCTACATGGTGACCAGCATGATCTGCGAAGTCGTTTTTGGCATTCTGGCCAGCATCATCGTCGCCTGGTTCTCCCGTCAGCGCGAGTTTCGCGCCGATGCCGGCGCCGCTGGCCTGATGGGCAGTCCGGTGCCGATGCAGAACGCCCTGCGCCGCCTTGGCAACCTGCATACCGAACCCTTGCCGCAGAACATGGCGGCCTCCGGTATTGCCGGCGGCATGGGCGGTTTCATGGCCTTGCTGGCGACGCATCCGCCGCTCGAAGAACGGATAGCCGCGCTCAACCGGAACTGATTCGGCAGGGCTGGGCGACGACTGAACGGGGTCCATCCTGGTGGCTGGACCCCGTTAATACTTTTGTAATATGTGGAAGATTTCACAGGTGTCTTTGCCGGTTTTTTGTACGATTTGCTAACCATCCGGGGCCGCTGTGGCCCTGCTCGTTGCGAGTCGGAATGAATCAACCACATCATCAGGACATCGGCATGGCGCTGATGTCGCCCGTCGAACTTCAGGAAGGCGTTGCCAGCCTTTCACGCGGCGCCTATTTCAAGGAGGCCTCGCTCGACATGACGCTCAGTCTGTTGACCGAGTCGGCTGCCCGCGTTTCGGGCGTCGAGCGGGTGAGCATCTGGGCGCTGACTGATGAGCAGCGGGAGCTGCGCTGTCTCGAGTTGTTCGAATTGTCCTCAGCCCGGCGCAGTCGCGACGGAGTGCTTTATGCCGAGGATTATCCGGCGTATTTCCGGGCGTTACGGGAAGAGGCCTGTGTTGCTGCCGATTATGCTTATCTGCATCCGGCCACTGCCGGATTTGCTGGCGACTATCTGCCGCGCCATGGGATTACGGCGCTTCTCGATACGCCGATCCATATCCGCGGCGAACTGCAGGGCGTGCTTTGTCTCGAACAGGTTGGCACCCCGCAGCCGTGGACTCCGGCGCACCGGCTGTTTGCCCATGCCGTCGCCAATCTGGTGACGCTGGCGCTGGTCGAATACGAGGCCGGAGAGGCGCGGCGCAAGGCCAGCCAGGCCGACGAGCGCCTGAAAGTGCTGTTCGAATTTTCCCGCGATGCCATGCTGCTGGTCGATGGTGGCAGTGGCCAGGTGCTCGACGCCAATCGCCAGGCGGAAAAATTGTTCGGTTGCCTGCGGGCGGATCTGGCCGGCCGTTCGCGCCGCCAGTTGTACCAGTTGCCTGACGGCCTGGATATCGACCAGCTGTTGGCCCGCCAAGGTGAGGCGAACCGGCCGGTATCGGCGGAAATCCGGCTGGCGGATGGGGCCCTGCGGAGCATGGAGATCACCAGCGAACAGGCCGACCTCGGCCAGGGGCGCCGGCTGGCTCTGGAGATTATTCGCCCTTCATAGCGAGTCGATGGCGGCGACGGCCTCGGCCAGCCGGTTCAGGCCGCTTTCGATGGCGGCACGGGTTGCCGGATGCTCGAGGTCGGTCGTGGCATCGATTCGCCCGGCGAATTGCCGGGCCAGGTCCATCAATCCGAACAGCTCGATCAACTCCGCCTGTTCGGCGATCTGCGCGGCCTCCGATTTCAGCATCACCGCATCCGGGGGCAGGGCATCGAGCGCCTCGCGCATCAGCAGCAGGCGTTCGCCGACTTCGGCAGCGAACAGGCGGTCGATAAGTGACGAACGCTGGCGGTTGGCCGGTTGTTCCACGGCGGCCGTCAGGCGCCGGGCGAAATGTCGGGCGCGTAGCGGAAAGGCTTCGTGCTCGAGGCCCGCCGCGTCGTCGAAGCATTCGCTCGCGGCACTCATGGCGGCGATCAGGTGGCCCGGCGGTGGTCCGCTTTCCAGCCGGTCGGTGGCACTGGCCAGCGCCTCGCCGAGCGCCAGGCAGTCGGCATCGTGGCTGTCGAGGGCAACGCCATAGAGGGCGAAGACGGCCTGGCGGACACCGCCGTCGGCGTTGGCCGACCGCATCGACCAGGCCCGGGCCAGTTCCCGGCCGGCGGCAATCCAGCGCTGGTTGAGTGCCGCATCAAAGCGTGCCGGCTGCTCCTTGCTCAGCCAAGGCAGGATGGCCGCCGTGGCGGCCAGCGTTGGGGCCAGCGCGGCGCGGGTTTCCGCCAGATCCTCTTCGGGAATCTCGGCCGCCATCTTCGTGCTTACTGTCCGGCCAGTCTGGCGAAGGCGCTGACCACTTCCGGCGGCGCCTGGACCAGTTCGATCAGCACGCCTTCGCCGCCGATCGGGAATTCGTCGCTGCCCTTCGGGTGCAGGAAGGTGATGTCGAAGCCGGCAGCGCCCTTGCGAATGCCGCCCGGGGCGAAGCGCACACCGTTGGCCGACAACCATTCGACGGCCTTCGGCAGGTCGTCGATCCACAGGCCGACGTGATTGAGCGGCGTGGTGTGCACGGCCGGCTTCTTTTCCGGATCGAGCGGCTGCATCAGGTCAACTTCGACCTTGAACGGGCCACTGCCCATGGCGCAGATATCCTCGTCGACGTTTTCGCGCTCGGAGACGAAGGTACTGGTGACTTCGAGGCCGAACATATCGACCCACAGTGTGCGCAGCTTGTCCTTGGACGGGCCGCCGATGGCGATTTGCTGGATGCCGAGAACCTTGAACGGACGTGTCATGAAGGGATTCCTGTCAGTGTTGGAAGACGTAATCCATAATTATAGAGCCTTCTTCCGGTAGGCCAGAAGCAGTAGCAACAGGCCGCCAACGATCATTGGCAGCGACAGCCACTGGCCCATGCTGACCGTGTAGGACTGGCCGAAGATGCCATGGTCAGGTTCGCGGAAGAACTCGGTGATGAAACGGAAACTGCCGTAACCGGTCAGGAAGACGCCGGACACCGCGCCGCGAGGCTGCGGCTGGCGGCTGTACAGCCAGAGGATGGCGAACAGCGCCAAGCCCTCCAGGCCGACGTGATAAAGCTGCGAGGGGTGGCGCGGTTCCATGTCGCCGGCCTGCGGGAAGATCATCGCCCAGGGCAGTGCCGGATCGGCGACGCGGCCCCACAGTTCGCCGTTGATGAAGTTGCCGAGGCGGCCGGCGGCCAGGCCGAGAGGGATCAGTGGGGCGATGAAATCGGTGACTTCGAACCAGGCTTTGCCGTGCTTGCGCGTCCATAGTGTCATTGCCGCGAGGACGCCGATGAAGCCACCGTGAAAACTCATGCCGCCTTTCCAGACGGCGACGATTTCCAGAGGATGGGCGAGATAGTAGGCGGGTTCATAAAACAGCACCTGACCCAGGCGGCCACCGATGATGACGCCGAGCATGCCGTAGAACAGCAGGTCGTCCAGTTGCTCGACGGTCAGCCGGGCGCCGCGATTGTGGATCAGCCAGCGGCCGAGTAACAGGAACTGGGCGAAGGCCACCAGATACATCAGGCCGTACCAGCGGATGGCGAGTGGTCCGAGGGAAAAGGCGACCGGGTCGAACTGGGGGTGGAGAAGCATCGGCGGGGCAGAGTGGGCTAGAATTGGCTGATTATAGTTCGCGCCCGGAGGCTCAGGATTCCGGCGCCATACCAGACGGAGAGAAGCCATGCCCCAATATCGTTCCCATACCTCCACCCACGGCCGCAACATGGCCGGCGCGCGTTCCCTGTGGCGGGCCACCGGCATGAAAGATGACGATTTCAGCAAGCCGATCATCGCCGTCGTCAACAGCTTCACCCAGTTCGTGCCGGGACATGTGCACCTCAAGGATATGGGCCAGCTGGTGGCGCGTGAGATCGAGGCGGCCGGCGGCGTCGCCAAGGAATTCAACACCATCGCCATCGACGACGGTATCGCCATGGGCCATAGCGGCATGCTCTATTCACTGCCGTCGCGCGACCTAATCGCCGATTCCGTGGAGTACATGGTCAATGCCCACTGTGCTGACGCCATGGTCTGCATCTCCAACTGCGACAAAATCACCCCGGGCATGCTGATGGCCGCCATGCGCCTGAATATTCCGGTGATCTTCGTTTCCGGCGGCCCGATGGAGGCTGGCAAGGTCAAGGTTCAGGGCCAGATCGTCCATCTCGACCTGGTCGACGCCATGGTCAAGGCGGCCGATGCTTCGGTGCCCCAGGCTGATCTCGACGAAATCGAGCGCTCGGCCTGCCCGACCTGCGGCTCCTGCTCCGGCATGTTTACTGCCAACTCGATGAACTGTCTGACCGAGGCATTGGGCCTCAGCCTGCCGGGCAACGGCACCGTCGTCGCCACGCACGCCGATCGCAAGCAATTGTTCCTGCGGGCCGGCCGGCAGATCGTCGAGCTGTGCAAGCGCTATTACGAGCAGGACGACGCCTCGGTGCTGCCGCGCTCGATCGCCACTCGGGCCGCCTTCGAAAACGCAATGACCCTGGACGTGGCCATGGGCGGGTCGACCAATACTGTGCTGCACATCCTGGCCACTGCCCAGGAGGCCGGCGTCGACTTCACGATGGCCGATATCGACCGCATTTCGCGATCGGTGCCTTGTCTGTGCAAGGTGGCGCCGATGACCGACAAGTACCACATTGAGGACGTGCATCGCGCCGGCGGCATCATGGGCATCCTCGGCGAACTGGATCGCGCCGGTCTGCTACAGCGCGATGTGCCGACCGTTTATGCCAAGAATCTCGGCGAAGCGATCGATCGCTGGGATGTCGTCCGCGAACACGACATCAAGGTGCATGATTTCTTCAAGGCCGCACCCGGCGGCGTGCCGACCCAGGTGGCGTTTTCGCAGGACCGCCGCTTCAACGAACTCGATCTCGATCGCACCCACGGCTGCATCCGCAACAAGGCCAATGCCTATTCGCGGGACGGGGGGCTGGCCGTGCTCTACGGCAACATTGCGGTCAACGGTTGCATCGTCAAGACGGCAGGCGTGGACGAATCGATCTGGAAATTCACCGGTCGGGCACGCGTATTCGAAAGCCAGGACACGGCGGTGGAGGGTATCCTCGCCGGCAATATCGTCGCCGGCGACGTCGTCGTGATTCGCTATGAAGGTCCGAAGGGTGGTCCTGGCATGCAGGAAATGCTCTACCCGACCTCCTATCTGAAGTCGATGGGACTGGGCAAGGAGTGTGCACTATTGACCGATGGCCGCTTCTCCGGTGGCACTTCGGGCCTGTCGATCGGTCACGCCTCGCCGGAAGCCGCCGACGGCGGCGCCATCGGCCTGGTGGAAGAGGGCGACACGATCGAGATAGATATCCCGAATCGGCGCATCCATCTGGCCATTTCCGACAAGGAAATGGCGCTTCGCCGTGCCGAGATGGATGCGCGCGGCGATGCCGCTTGGCAACCGGTGGGTCGCCAGCGCGTTGTCTCGGCGGCACTGCAGGCCTATGCCCTGATGACCACTTCGGCCGACAAGGGCGCCGTCCGCGACGTGGCGCAGATCCAGCGCCGCAAATGACCCTGGGTGCCTGGTTCGCTTTCCTGGCCGCGGCGATCGTCATCGCAGTGTCGCCAGGCCCGGGCGCCGTGCTCAGCATGAGTACCGGCATGCGCCATGGGTATCGCGCGGCCGTCGTCGCCATTCTCGGCCTACAGGCGGCATTGCTGGTGCAGTTGGGTGTCGTGGCGCTGGGTTTCGGCGCACTCCTGGCGACCTCCGAAGCTGCTTTTGCGTTCCTCAAGCTGCTCGGCGCGGCCTATCTGGTCTGGCTCGGCATCCAGCGCTGGCGGGCGTCGCCCCGGCCATTGGCAGCCGATCTGCCAGTCGGGGACAGGGGTCTGTTCATGCAGGGGCTGCTGGTCAATCTGGGTAACCCCAAGTCCATCATCTTCATCGGCGCGCTGGTGCCACAGTTCATCACCGCTGCCGAACCGCTGTTGCCACAGTACGCGGCAATCGCCGCCACGTTATGCCTGACGGATCTGCTGGTAATGTCCTGTTATGCGCTGGCGGCGGTCCGCCTGGGAGGCTGGCTCGGCGATCCTTCGGCCCTGCGTTTGCAGAACCGCTTGTTCGGTGGCCTGTTCATTTCGGCAGGCGCAGCGCTCGCCTTGTCCGCCCGTAACTGATTGTAAAAGCCGTCAACTCAGGCATGGTCGGGGCGTTAATTGGGGTGCGGGTGCTTGGGCCGCACGCATCGCGACCAGCCGCTCCCTTCCGTCGATTCTGGGCAGGAGCGGGTTTGCAAGGGAGTGAAAAGGGTTTTATCATCCGCAACTGATTTATCCCCACCAACCCGATTGACGGAGCGAGAGAATGAAATCTGTGTATATCGCCATGATGGCTGCGGCCGGTATCGTGATGGCCGGTCAGGCGCAAGCCGACGAAGCCCTGGCCAAAGCCAAGAACTGCATGTCCTGCCATGCGATCGACAAGAAGCTGGTTGGCCCGTCGTACCATGACGTCGCCGCCAAGTACAAGGGTGACAAGGCTGCTCCGGCTGCCCTGGCAGCCAAGATCAAGGCCGGTGGCAAGGGCGTGTGGGGCCAGATCCCGATGCCGCCGAACAATGTCACCGATGACGAAGCCAAGAAGCTGGTGGCCTGGGTTCTGTCGACGAAATAATAGGCGTTCGCCATTCGAAAAAGCCGGCTCTGCCGGCTTTTTTATTGTTATGGGTGTTGACACGGGTTGGAGTGGTGCGGATAATCTTGCGTTCTTCCGGAGGGGTACCCAAGCGGTCAACGGGAACAGACTGTAAATCTGTCGGCTCTGCCTTCGAAGGTTCGAATCCTTCCCCCTCCACCAGATTGATGCTGTAGCTGTTTGTGCTGCGGGTGTGGGTTAAGCGGGTGTAGCTCAATGGTAGAGCTGAAGCCTTCCAAGCTTAAGACGAGGGTTCGATTCCCTTCACCCGCTCCACGATGCGGTACGGTTGGTGTTTCA
>PHCU01000027.1 GCA_002842345.1 Betaproteobacteria bacterium HGW-Betaproteobacteria-12
GCCAATTCGTCCCCTGGAAATTCAGCTGCCTCGATCCTGCAAAACGGTGCTTCCAGAAGAGCGCCGATGGCTTACTCAATCCGACAGGCTGCTAGCGCCGCCCAGACGTTACAATTCGCCTCCCCATCCGTCATTTCAGCGCACCATGGCCATCGACTTTCCCGTTCCGCTCGCCCCCGAAATCGCCCGCAATGTCTCCGCCGCTCTGGAAGAGGATCTCGGCGCCGGCGACCTGACCGCCAGTCTGGTCGATGGCAGCCGTCAGACGCGCGCCACCGTCATTTCTCGCGAGCCCGGCGTACTGTGCGGCACGGCCTGGTTCGACGAATGCATCCGCCGCCTCGACCCGCAGGCCCGCGTCAGCTGGCACGCCGCCGACGGCGAGCGCATCGCGGCCAACCAGTCGCTGTGCGAGATCGAAGCCAATGCCCGCGCCTTGCTCTCGGCCGAACGCAGCGCCTTGAACTTCCTCCAGCTGCTGTCAGCGGTCGCCAGCAAGGCACGCATCTACGCCGATGCCATCGCCGGCACCCGGGCGCAGGTGGTGGACACGCGCAAGACCCTGCCCGGCCTGCGCCTCGCGCAAAAGTTCGCCGTCCGCTGCGGCGGCGGCGGCAATCACCGCCTGGCGCTGTGGGACGCCATCCTGATCAAGGAAAACCACATCCATGCCGCCGGTGGCATCGCCGCAGTAATGGCGGCAGCGCAGCAGGTCGCCGCAGCGGCGGGCGAGCGTTGCCGCTTCATCCAGATCGAGGTCGAATCGCTGGATGAGCTGGAAACGGCGCTGGCCGCCGGGGCGCAGATGATCCTGCTGGACAATTTCAGCCTCGACATGATGCGCGAGGCCGCCAGCCGTAATGCCGGCCGCGCCATCCTCGAAGCCTCCGGCAACGTCACGCTGGAGACTATCCGCGGCATCGCCGAAACCGGCGTCGACCGCATCTCGGTCGGGGCACTGACCAAGGACGTGAAAGCCCTCGACCTGTCGATGCGCTTCGTTGGCTAGAAGCGCAGGTAAATTGGCGTCATAATTCAGGCAGCAAACCGATAACGAAAGCTCAAGGGAGTCCTCAATGCTGTTCGCGCTGTTCTATGTGGTCGCCATCGCCATCCTGGTACTGCATTTCACCGGCTTTCTCGCCCGGCACAATCTCGAATGGCTGGTACTGGTGCTCGCCGTCGCCGTCTTTCCGGCCGTCATTTATCTTTGACCCGCTCCGGCCTCCCGGCCGGAGCATAAGCCTCCATCCCGCCGATCAAACGCGCTCGACGATGAAGCGCTTGATGGCGGCGACATCGGGCGCCATGACGACAACCCGTTGCGGCAGCTTTTCGATACCGGCCAGGTCGGCCGGACGCACCGGCTCGGCGCCCAGCGCCTCACGGATAGTTTCCTCGAATTTCGCCGGCTGCGCGGTTTCCAGAACGATCATCGGCACCCCCGCCTGGCGCTGCTCCAGCGCCACCTTCAGACCATCGGCGGTGTGGGTGTCGAGCATCACGTTGTAGCGCCCTTGGGCAAAGCGAATGGTCTTGATGCGGTCGCCGTGCGTGCTCTTGCCGGAGATGAAACCGAATTGCGGCATCTTCGCCCAGTGCGCCGTCGCCGACAGGTCGAAGGCCTCGCCCTTGTCGACCTTGGCCCACAGTTCGCGAATGATGGCCGGATCGCGGCCGACCAGATCGAAGACGAAACGCTCGAAATTCGAGGCTTTGGAAATATCCATCGACGGGCTGGAGGTGACGCTGGTCTCGACCGAGGTGCGCGGGCGATAGACGCCGGTGCGGAAGAATTCGTCGAGCACGTCGTTTTCGTTGGTGGCCAGCACCAGTTTGGCGATCGGCAGGCCCATCATGCGGGCGATGTGTCCGGCGCAAATGTTGCCGAAATTGCCCGACGGCACGGCAAACGCGACCTGCTCGTCATTCGACTGGGTAGCCAGGAAATAGCCCTGGAAGTAATAGACGATCTGCGCCGCGACCCGCGCCCAGTTGATCGAATTGACAGCGCCGATCCTGTACTGTTTCTTGAAGGCGGCATCGTTGGAAACCGCCTTGACGATGTCCTGGGCGTCGTCAAACATGCCGGTGACGGCGATATTGAAAATATTCTCGTCTTGCAGCGAATACATCTGCGCCCGCTGGAAGGAGCTCATCTTGCCATCCGGCGAGAGCATGAAGACCTTGACGTTGTGCTTGCCGCGCATGGCGTATTCGGCCGCCGAACCGGTGTCGCCGGAAGTCGCGCCGAGGATGTTGATAGCCTCGCCGCGCTGTTCGAGCACGTACTCGAACAGGTTGCCGAGCAGTTGCATGGCCATGTCCTTGAAAGCCAGCGTCGGGCCATTGGACAGTTCCTGCGTGTACAGGCCGTCTTCGAGTTTGGTCAGCGGCGTGATCTGCGTTGCGTCGCCGCCATTTCGGGTATGGCAATAGACCGCTGCGGTATAGGTCTTGGCGACCAGCGACTTGAGGTCGGCCGGCGGGATGTCGGTGATGAACTTGGCCAGGATTTCGTAGGCCAGGTCGGCGTAGGACAACTGGCGCCAGGCATCGAGTTCGCTGCGGCTGATCTGCGGATAGCTCTCCGGCAGGTAGAGGCCGCCATCCGGGGCCAGGCCGCCGAGGAGAATGTCGCAGAAAGCCTGGGGTGCGGCATGACCGCGAGTCGAAAGGTAGCGCATGGCGAAGCCCTGAAAGCGAAAAACCGCGATTTTACCGTGTCGGACGACGGACGCGAACGGCTTGCACCAGGGCGACGGCAAAGAAGATCAGGCCGCCGGCGGCAAAGCCCACGGCGGCGACGGCAAAGCCGGCCAGGGCGTGGGCGGCGGCCAGGAGAAAAAATATCGCCCGCCAGTTGCCGCCGGTCGCCAGGCGCCGCCGCATTTCCAGCCGAGCCGGCGACTGGGGCCCGGGCCAGCGCCAGACCGGCAGCAACTGGCTGAGCGCCCCGCTGACCAGCGGCAGCAGGAAGCCGACCAGCCAGGCGAGCAAGGTCGGCGGTGCGACGGTCAGGCCGGCGCCATGGGCGATGCCGGCCGCCAGCGTCAACACCAGTCCGCCGGTCGCTGCCAGCAGCGAGGCACCGACACCGTCAGCGGCGATCGCCCGGAAGGTGAAGCAATGCCCCCACTGGCCGAGCAAGCCCAGCGTCGCTACCAGCAACAGCCCGGCACCAATCGCGGCGAGCACCCAGTGCAAGGCCGCACCGGCGGCAACCAGCAGCGCCCCGCCGGCCGCCAGCCAGAGGCGCTGGCGCAGCCAGGCACCGGCATCGGGATCTGCCCGTCCCAGGGCGGTCGGCAGCAGCACCGGCAAGGTGCCGAGAGCGGCCAGTCCGACCAGACCGAGGGTATTCAGATGCAGATGGATCAGTCGCCAGGCCACCCATTTCGACGGCCAGACGGCCATCGCCAGTACGGCTGTCAGGGCGAGGATCAGGCAGGCGAGCGCCGCCGCATACCAGCGCCAGCCCGGATGCGGTGCGCCGAGCGTGGCGCGCGCCCGGCCGGCGATCCAGGCAAGGAGACTGGCCGCCAGCCCGAGATCAAGCAGTGCGGCCAGATGCAGCAGTCCGTACGGCAGCAGTCCCTGCAGGGCGCCGACGACCAGCAGGCCAGCCCCCTGGGCGAGCGATGGCAGGCTGGCCAGCAGGTGGCCGGGACTGCCGGTACGCGTCAGTACCGGCACGAAATGCAGCATCGCCGCAAAAATCAGCGGCACGATGCCGACGGCAAAAGCCAGATGCAACACCGCCACCGGCGCCCCGACCCCGGCCAGCGTCAGGGCGACGCTGGCGAACAGGGCAAGCAGGGTCAGACTGGCGGTTTTGATCAATCAGCCAAGAACCGAAAAGTCGATGACGATGGCGCCCGGCTCGCGCTGACGGTATTCGATGGCCAGATGCGCACCGTAGCGCTGCTGCAACTGGGCGAGCAGCGGCAGCGGGTCGTGATCGTTGCAAAAACGCATGGTTTCGCCGGGCTGCAGCGAGTCGAGCGCGCCAAAGATGGCGGCATGGCGAAAACGCTTGGCGACGCCGCGGGCATCAAACGGGTAGAGGGCTTCGGGGGTCGTGTGGTTGCAGGCCATGGGTTATCTCCTTGAGGGGTTGCGCCAGAATCAGGGCGTTCGCGAATTGTGCCGGCCGGCTGATTCGCATTCCTTGATCGGTGTCGTAAACGCCAGCAAAAACGGGGGCCGCAGCCCCCGTCGAAAAACATCCCGCAGGTAGCAACTGTTACTGCAGCTCTTCCAGGCGGATACGCTTGACCTTGCCCTTTTGCGCCGCCAGGCCTTCGATCTTGGCAATCGCCGCGTCGGCAGCACTTTCCTTGCAGACGTGGGTCAGGATGATGATGTCGGTCTCGCCCTCGCCCTCTTCCGGCTCGCGCTGCAGCATGGCATCGATCGAGATACCCTGGTCGGCCAGGATGCGGGTGACGTCGGCCAGCACGCCGGCCTTGTCCTCGACGCGCAGGCGCAGGTAGTTGCCGGTCTCGATCTCGCTCATCGGCAGGATCGGCAGGTTGGACATGGCATCCGGCTGGAAGGCCAGGTGCGGCACGCGGTGCGCGGCATCGGCGGTGGCCAGGCGGGTGACATCGACCAGGTCGGCGATCACCGCCGATGCGGTCGGTTCGGCGCCGGCACCCTTGCCGTAATACAGCGTCGCGCCGACGGCGTCGCCCTTGACCAGCACGGCGTTCATCGCGCCTTCGACGTTGGCGATCAGGCGTTTGGCCGGGATCAGCGTCGGGTGCACGCGCAGTTCGACGCCGTTGTCGCGACGCTTGGTGATGCCGAGCAGCTTGATGCGGTAGCCCAGTTGCTCGGCGTACTTGATGTCGGAAGCTTCGAGCTTGGTGATGCCCTCGACATAGGCCTTGTCGAACTGCACCGGAATGCCGAAGGCGATGGCCGAGATCAGCGTCGCCTTGTGCGCCGCATCGACGCCTTCGATATCGAAGGTCGGGTCGGCTTCGGCATAACCCAGGCGCTGGGCTTCGGCCAGGACGTCGGCGAAGGACAGGCCCTTGTCGCGCATTTCGGACAGGATGAAGTTGGTGGTGCCGTTGATGATGCCGGCCGCCCACTCGATGCGGTTGGCGGTCAGGCCCTCGCGCAGCGCCTTGATGATCGGGATGCCGCCGGCAACGGCCGCTTCGAAGGCGACCATGACGCCCTTGGCTTGGGCGGCGGTGAAGATCTCGGTGCCATGCACGGCGAGCAGCGCCTTGTTGGCGGTGACCACGTGCTTGCCGTTGGCAATCGACTGCATGACCACTTCCTTGGCCACGCCGTAGCCGCCGATCAGTTCGACGATGATGTCGATTTCCGGATCGTTGACCAAGGCGAAGGCGTCATCGGTAACGCGCGCGGCGCCGCCGGTGACCTGCTTGGCCAGTTCGACGTTCTTGTCGGCCACGGCGACGATCTGGATCGGCCGGCCGGCACGGCGGGTAATTTCTTCCGCATTGCGCTTGAGAACGGTCCAGGTGCCACCGCCGACGGTGCCGATGCCGATAAGGCCAACATTGATAGGTTTCATTTGAGTCGTTAGTCGCTAGTAATTAGTCGTTAGTAAATGGACGTCGGAGATTGGAGGGCTGTTGCTAGCAACTGGTGACTAGCAACTTGCAACTAGTTCGTGCCGTGCCGCTTGCGGTAGTTTTCCAGGAAGCGGGCCAGGCGGCCGACGGCTTCGCGCAGGTCGTCCTCGTGCGGCAGGAAGACCAGGCGGAAATGGTCGGGATGCGGCCAGTTGAAGCCAGTGCCCTGGACCAGCAACACCTTCTCCTCCTGCAGCAATTCGGCGATGAAGGCCTGATCGTTCTTGATCGGATAGACCGCCGGATCGAGTTTCGGGAACATGTACAGCGCCGCCTTCGGCTTGACGCAGGAAACGCCCGGAATGGCGTTGATCAGTTCGCAGGCGATATCGCGCTGCCGACGCAGGCGGCCGCCCTCGGCGACCAGATCGTCGATGCTCTGGTAACCGCCGAGCGCTGTCTGGATGCCGTGCTGGCCGGGCGCGTTGGCACACAAGCGCATCGAGGCCAGCATGTCGAGGCCTTCGATGTAGTCCTTGGCATGGCGCTTCTCGCCGGAAACCACCATCCAGCCGGCGCGATAGCCGCAGGAACGGTAATTCTTCGACAGGCCATTGAAGGTGATGGTCAGCACGTCCTCGGACAGCGCGGCGATCGAGGTGTGCTTGACGCCGTCGTACAGCACCTTGTCGTAGACTTCGTCAGCGTAGATGATCAGGTGATGCTGACGGGCAATCTCGATGATCTCGTGCAGCAGGTCGTCCGGATACAGCGCGCCGGTCGGGTTGTTCGGATTGATGATGACGATGGCGCGGGTGTTCTTGTTGATCTTGCTGCGGATGTCGCTCAGATCCGGCAGCCAGCCCTTGGCCTCGTCGCACAGATAATGCACCGGCCTGCCGCCGGACAGGCTGATCGCCGCCGTCCACAGCGGATAGTCCGGCGCCGGCACCAGCACCTCGTCACCGGCATCGAGCAAGGCGTTCATCGCCATCACGATCAACTCAGAGACGCCGTTGCCAACGTAGATATCTTCCAGCGTCACACCCTTGATGTGCTTCTGCTGGGTGTAATGCATGATCGCCTTGCGCGCCGCGAAGATGCCCTTCGAATCCGTATAGCCGGCCGCGTTCGGCAGGTTGCGGATGATGTCCTGCTGGATTTCCTCCGGCGAATCGAAGCCGAACGCGGCCAGGTTGCCGATGTTCAGCTTGATGATCTTGTGGCCCTCTTCCTCCATCTGCTTGGCCATCTGCAGCACGGGGCCGCGGATGTCGTAGCAGACATTGGCGAGTTTGGCGGATTTCTTGACGTGTTTCATGGAGGCATTCCGGTTTGGCGCAATTCGGCCAAAGGTATAATCCTACTTTATCGTATGGTGCACCGCAATTTTGGCGGGCCTTTCGGGACTATCGCCTGTGAAACTCCATCTCTCCAACGTCGCCGGCCTCAACCTGTTCACCGCCCACGGCGATGGCTATGTCGCGGTCAACAACGAACGCTACGAATCTAATCTGATCCTGCTACCGGAATCCATCATCACGGCCTGGACCGAGGCCAGCGTCGCCACGCTCGGCGCCGATGACATGGCGAAATTACTGGCGCTGAACACCGGTATCGTCCTGCTCGGCACCGGCAGCCGCCTGCGCTTCCCGCCGGCCGCCCTGATGAAACCGTTCGCGCAGGCCGGCATCGGCCTGGAAGTCATGGATTTGCCGGCCGCCTGCCGGACCTACAACATCCTTGCCAGCGAGGGCCGCCAGGTCGCCGCTGCCCTGCTCTTCGACTGATCAGCGGCGACCGTAGGTATCCTCGAAGCGGACGATATCGTCCTCGCCGAGATAGCTGCCGGACTGCACCTCGATCATCTCGAGCGGCACGATCCCCGGATTCTCCAGACGGTGCTTGACCCCGAGCGGAATGTAGGTGGACTGGTTCTCGCTGACCAGGAACACCTCGTCGCCCTTGGTCACGCGCGCCGTACCGCTGACCACAATCCAGTGCTCGGCGCGGTGATGGTGCATCTGTAGTGACAAGGCAGCGCCCGGCTTGACGCCGATGCGCTTGACCTGGAAACGCTCACCGGCATCGACGCCGTCATACCAGCCCCACGGCCGGTAGACCTTGCGGTGCCACTGAGCGACCGAACGCCCGTCCGCCTTCAGGCGATCGACGATTTTCTTTACGTCCTGCGTCGCATCATGATGGGCAACCAGCACCGCATCGTCTGTCTCGACTACCACCAGGTTGCTGAGACCAACACAGGCGACGAGGCGGTTTTCCGAAATAGCCAGCGTGTTGCGACAACCTTCGAGCATGACATCGCCACGCCAGGCATTGCCCTCGTCGCACTTGGGCAACACCTTCCACAACGCATCCCAGGCGCCGACGTCGGACCAGCCGGCAGCAAGCGGAATCACCGCACTCTTCGGCAACCCGGCGACAGTTCCGGTCAGATGCTCCATCACGGCATAGTCTATCGAGTCGGAAGGGCACTTCCCGAACGCCGCCGGATCGACGCGGATGAAGTCGCCATCCTCGCTGCCGCCTTGCAGGGCCAGCCGGCAGGCGGCAAGAATATCGGCCCGGCAGTGTGCGAGGGCGGCGAGCCAGGTCGAGGCACGCATGACGAAAATACCGCTGTTCCAGAGGAAGTCGCCGGCATCCAGATAGGCCTGCGCCGTTTCACGATTCGGTTTCTCGACGAAACGGGCCAGCTCAAAGGCCGCGCCGCCCGCACTCAGCGCGCGCCCTTGCTGAATATAGCCGTAGCCCGTCTCCGGACAATCCGGCGTAATGCCAAAGGTCACCGCCATCCCTGCTT
Source organism: Betaproteobacteria bacterium HGW-Betaproteobacteria-12 (assembly GCA_002842345.1). Classification (GTDB taxonomy): domain Bacteria; phylum Pseudomonadota; class Gammaproteobacteria; order Burkholderiales; family Rhodocyclaceae; genus Azonexus. Next base: position 8,383 of record PHCU01000027.1, read on the forward strand.
CGGCAAGCCCCACGGCATGCGTCACGGCCGCCCTGAATGTCGCCGCATCGAGAATCACGTGATCGGCCGGCATCACTACCAGAACCGGATCGCCACCCTGCTGTTCCGCCCACAGTGCTGCCAAAGTCAGCGCCGGCGCCGTGTTGCGCCCGAACGGCTCGAGCAACGCCTTGCCATTCTTGCCCAGGACGCGCAACTGCTCGGCGACGACGAAGCGGTGCTCCTCATTGCAGACGAGCAGCGGTTCGCCCAACCCATCAATGCCATCGAGACGGGCAACGGTCGCCTGCAACATCGACTGCTCGCCGACCAGTGGCAGCAACTGCTTCGGATATTTTTCCCGGGACAGCGGCCACAAACGCGTACCGGAACCACCGGACAGCACAACGGGAAGAATCTTGTTCATGTTCTATTGAAAATATTGAAAGTTCGGAGAATAGCCGGAAGGCATCAAACGCGCGGCGTCACGACTGCCGGCAGCAAAGCTACACATTGTCCCGGCGAGACCAAGTCAAGGCATGACGAATAATTCACACTGCCGACTCGCCAACTACAGTTTCTTCAGATATTCCTTGGTGAAAACCCGGTCCGGCAAGTCGCGCAGTTTCATCTCGCTGTACTCGAGCACCGATTTCTCGCCACTACGCAAGGCATCCTCCATCACCAACCGGGTCGGCCGCAGCTTGCCGGCCAACGTCTTGAAGTCCTGGTAACTTGCCTTCTTGAGCAGCCGGTTGGACAGCGAATAGAACTCGGCCCTGAACGGCCAGGAATTCTTCTGATTCACCCAGTAGAGCACCTTCTGGTAGGTCACCGAACGGTCGACGGCCGAAAGTTCCAGCACGACATAGTTTTCCCCATCAATCGCCTCGTTACGCAACACCTTGGGATTGTAATCGCCGGCAAAATTGGCCCGCGCCAGATCGCCATTCGCCACCTGCCCGGTCAGCCGCTGGGCCAGGGAAATACGCACCGGCTGCGAGACTTCCGGCATGAAGACCCACAGGTCGCGCCCCTTCATCAGGATGATCTGGCCACGCTCCGAAGCCGGCTCGGTCACCATGACCACGGTATTTTCATTGCCTTTCGACAGGACACGGTACTTGCGCTGCTCGGGCGAACGCTCCACCTGGCTGGTATTGATGACGATATCGACCTGAAATCCCTCTGCCGGGAAGCGGACCTGGTCAGCCTTTTCCACTATACTCCGGGCATAGGCATCATCTGCCGGCTCGGCGCTTGCCTGTTGGGCCAGCACAGCACTTGACTGGAACATCAGGACGATGCCGGCAAGCATCAGGCAGACCCACCCACTCAGCGGCTTGGCACACTTGCGCAACATAGGCATCTCCTCGCACATGTTCATCGTCATTTTTCCCGTATCCCGTCAAGCATGAGCAGCGTCGTCCGAATCGAGCGCGTATTCAAGGAATATCTGCTCGGCGAGCAGATCGTACAGGCACTCAATGATATTACATTGGCCATCGAGCCCGGTGTCTTCCTGGCCATCTCCGGCCCCTCCGGCAGCGGCAAGACGACCATGCTTAACCTGATCGGCTGCATCGACCGGCCGACCAGCGGCAACATCTACATCAATGAGGAAAACGTTTCGCAGAAATCGGCGAATGAATTGGCCGACCTGCGTGCCCACTCGATCGGCTTCATCTTCCAGACCTTCAACCTGCTGCCGGTGCTGTCGGCTGCCGAGAACGTCGAGTACCCGCTACTCCGGCGCAAAGACATCTCCGCCGCCGATCGCAAGCGCCGCGTCGATTACTTCCTCGACATCGTCGGCCTCAGCAAATATGCCAACAACCGCCCTAACCAGTTGAGCGGCGGCCAGCGCCAGCGCGTCGCCATCGCCCGCGCCCTGGCCGTCAAGCCAGCCATCGTGCTGGCCGATGAGCCCACCGCCAATCTCGACAAGGCTACCGGCATAGAAATCCTCAAGCTGATGAAGAAAATCAACGAACATCTCGGCACGACCTTCATCTTCTCGACCCACGACCAGAAGGTCATCGACCATGCCAATCGCCTGGTCAAGGTCGAAGACGGCACCATCAAGGCTTTCGGCGTACGCGGCCCGAAAAACAACTGGAATATCGCCCGCGTCCGCAACCTCTCGGATATCGCCGCCGAAAACATTCCCGGCTAACCCTTTCAGGACCCGCATCGTGTCTTTCCCCCCTGCACTTCCCCGTCTCACCCTCATTGCCGCCGCCTGCTTCAGTCTCGGCGCCCAGGCTGCCGACGATCGCGAATCGCTTTTCGGTGACGATCTGCCAGTCACCGAAAGCAAAGCCGAGTCCTCCGGTTCCGGCATCAAGGGCATCGTCCAGTTCGAACTGGCCCGCACCACCGGCGACCCCGACCACTGGTCGAAGATGCGCACGCGCGCCGACCTCGCGAGCCAAGGCAAGTTGGGTGACGGGATCAAATGGAAGCTTGGGGCCCGAATCGATTACGACGCCGTTTACAGTGTCGAGCATAATTTTTACCCGGGTGCCGTCGAACGGGATCAGCGCTTCAACATCGACCTGCGAGAGAACTATCTGGATTTCAGTGCCGGCAGTTTCGATTTCCGCCTCGGCCGCCAACACGTAGTCTGGGGCGAAATGGTCGGCCTCTTCTTTGCCGACGTCGTCTCTGCCCGCGACCTGCGCGAATTCATCCTGCCCGACTTCGACCAGATGCGCACCCCGCAGTGGGCAGCCCGCGCCGAGTATTTCACCGACGACTTTCATGCCGAAGTGCTATGGATTCCTGTCGCCACCTACGACAACATCGGCAAAACGGGGGCCGAGTTCTACCCGTTCCAGCCAGTTCCGCCCGGATTCACCGCCCGTTATCGCAGCGAAGATCGTCCGGCCCGCAATCTCGACAACATGAACTACGGCCTGCGTCTATCGACGCTGCAAAACGGCTGGGACATCTCCGGCTTCTACTACCGCAGCAGCGATATCAACCCGACCTTCTACCGCGATCCAGTTACCGGCCCTTCGCTGACTTATCAGGCCCGCCACGACCGCATCCATCAGGCCGGCGGCACACTGACCAAGGATTTCGGCAGCGTCGTGCTCAAGGGCGAAGGCGTATACACCCGTGGTCGCAGCTTTACCCTGCTCAACCTGATCGATACTGACGGCGTTGCGCGACAGAACACCTTCGACTGGGCAGCCGGCCTCGACTTCACCTTAGGTGCCGACACGCGCCTCAATTTCCAGGTATTTCAGCGGCAATTTTTCAATCACCAGCATGACCTGATCGCCGATAAGCACGAAAACGGCTACAGCGTCCTGGTCAACAGCAAGCTCTTGGCCAACTGGGAAGCCCAGGCGCTGCTCATTGCCAGCACCAATCGCACCGACTGGCTCTTCCGCCCCCGCCTGAGCTGGAACTTCGAACGCAACTGGCGCTGGCTGATCGGCGCCGACGTTTTCAAAGGCCCCGAACTCGGCATGTTCGGACGCTATGACCAGCGGGATCGGGTGTATTCAGAAGTCCGTTACAGCTTCTAAGCTTTAGCGCCACTCCAAGGCAATCCCACGCTTCACCCTGCCTTGCCTTTCCTCAAAAGAAAACCGCCCGGCAATGCCGGGCGGCTCGTCTGTCCTGAGACAGGAATGATTACTTCTTGACGTTGCGGCGACGCAGGGCACCTACACCCAGCAGGCCCAGGCCGACGAGAGCCAGGGAAGCCGGTTCCGGAATCGAGTTTCCGTTAAACGTTCCAGATCCAGTGGCAAACAACGGAACATCACCGACACCGGGCACATTCACGACGGTAAGGTTCGTGAACGTCGAACTGATGGTGATATCGGCACCGTCAGCTTTGGTGTTGGTATCCAAGTTGCCAGCAGAAAGCCCCCCGGTGACGTCAAACTGGCCCTGACCTGTCAGGAAACCAATAGAAGAGAAATTGAAGCCGGTAAGGGAAACACCGTTGATTTCGTGCCCTGCCAGACTCAGCCACAGAACGCCATCGCCGGCAGTAGCCGAAGTCAAGAGAAGAGGATTGTTCGGATCAGCATTCGGCGTGTGATCGACAAAAATACTGAAAATACCGCCAGCATAATCGATTGCGGTACCAAACCCTCCGGCAAGAGGAAGCGCCGTGCCGCCGACCGGCGTGAAGCCAGAGTACGTAAACGTAAGTTCACACCCTGGACAGAAGGTCGCAGCACCGGTGCCGTTCAGAGTTGTCACAACACCGAACCCACTCAGTTCACCCGTAACCGGATTAATAGACTGGGTAAGGGTTGCGGATGTGCCATTGAAATCGAGCTCTGCATCAGGATCCCAAACCACGCCACCGACGTTAATAGGAACCGCGTAGGCACTCGAAAACACCAAGGCCATCGCGGCGCCGAGTGCTGCTTTCTTGATGAGGTTCATTACATTCTCCTAATTTATCCAAGTCTTGGCGAACCCAAAAAGCCCGCTTGCACCAACCTAAGCACAGGGTATGCCAAACCAAAACAGAAAAACCGTATTCGATTGTTTTAATGGGATTAAATTAATAACGAACGGCGCACACAGAGTGCGTGTGAGACATACCAAGAATCACATGTAAAAAAATCCGACACGGCAGATCTCACTGATACCGCCCCGGAGAGATGGCCCCCTCCGGATCGAGTGCTGCGCGCAGACGGGCGTGCATGGCTTTCGAATCGACCATCCAGCCAGCCAAGGTTTGCATCGTTTCAACCCCGACCCGATAAGGGAAAAATCCAAGCTCTCGTCCCGTCTTCAGCAACTCGTTGTAGCAATTCTTCGCGGCCTGACCAGCCTCCGCAGTGCCTCGCGCGAAGATCAGCGGGACAGTGCTGTCGAACAACTTGTCGCTAATCGACGTAAATGTAATGAGCGGTTCAAGTCGATGTTTGATGCAAACCGCCTGGACCATCCCTACATAGCGCCGAACATCTCCGGGTCGCATCGGCACCAACGGGGCATACCAAATCAACCCGCAGCCGTCGCGGGCCGGGTCCATTCCACCCTCTGTTACCCCTTCTGGATTGCGCCAATAGCATAAGGGCAAGGCCGTTTCATTGGGACGCCCGGCCACCAATTCAAGCGACTTGGCGAGTGTGCCCGCGGTACTGGCAAGCCGCCTCCCGGCCGCCCCCGGCAGCAATCCAGCCAAGTCGGCAAGCTTTCTGGCGCCCCCTGGGCTAATGAATAGCAGCCGACTCGCCACGCCTGACAAAGCTGAGCGGATTTCTTTTTGGGCTGCGGCAACCATTCGCCGCGTTCCATACAAAGTGCCGAATCCGGTCCAAGGCAAAATCTGGTACTGACCACCCAAGGCCTCTACCACTGAAGCAGGGATCAGGCCATCCTCCCCGAGTTGCTCCGCTGGATAGGGTGCCGACATGGCGAGTACGCGATGTCGATTCATCAAATTGATAGCCCCCACCGTTCCCGGCAATCTGCTTAAGATACTGCGGATCCGCTCAACCGCTGGTTCGAGCAATGCATCGTCCTTGAGACTGAACAGGCAGACTTTCACGCACTCCGGACGTCTGGCTAGCAGAATGCTCATGCGTGTGACGATGCCGAAACCGCTTTGCGTAAACAACCCTGTCGAATAGGGCCCAATGCCCCATTTGAACAAGCGTGCCAGATCGTCCCCCCCGGCTTCGCGCAATGCCGTTCGATAAATACTGCCATCGGCCAGCACTGCCTCCAAGTCGGTTACTGCACCGAAATGGTCGACATAAGGAGTAACTCCGTAGCCACGCTCAAGTGCGTTGCCGACCAGACTGCATTGCGGTCCGGCGCCAGTTACTGGAACAAGGAAAGGATGGTTGCCGTTATCCAGAAAATCCGCCAGCATGGCCTGGGTCACTCCGGGCTCCAGGGTAACCACACCTAGTTCGGCATCGAAGTCGATGATCCTTCGCATATCCGAAAGATCGATGACTACACAGTCGTCGGTTGCCGGCAATGCTGTGCCGTAACCCCAGTTTTTGCCTGTACTGACTGGATAAACCGGGACGCCATAGCGCCGGGCGACTTTTATCACCGCTGGAAGGCTCGCCGCGTCAACGATCTTCAGCGCTGCAGGAATACGCCGGGAGATCGCACTGGCATCCACGCCGTAGGCGGCCAATCCCTCCCCATCACTCAATACTCGAGATTCGCCGAGGATTTGGCGCCACTCACCGATTGCTGCAAGGATATCCATAACTGGCTCCAGATAATGTTTGGCGGCAGCTGACAATCGTCGACTTGCCGCGCTCGATGCCATTATAGTAATCGGCAAGCTCCCTCCTTGCCTCTTGAAAACCGACTTCCCGATGGCTCTTGCCGAATTCCACCTCGCCCTGCGAAATTTGCGCCGCAATACCAAGCGGACGGCAGTCGCCATCGCTACGGTGGCCAGCGGCATCGTTGCCTTCCTGCTGGCCGGCGGCTTCATCAACTGGATTTTTCATGACATGCGCGAAGCGACCATCCATTCGCAGCTTGGTCATATCCAGTTTGTTCGTCCCGGCTATTTCGAGAAAGGCATCGCCGATCCCTATGCCTTCCTGCTGCCACACGCTTCTACGGAACTGGAATTGCTGGAGAAGACGGCGGGCGTCGCGAGCATAACGCCGCGCCTGGCCCTGAGCGGCTTGGCAAGCTTCGGGGAAACCACGGTCGCCTTCGCCGGCGAGGGCATCGACCCCGTACGCGAACGGCCGATCAGCAGCCGCATCACGATCAAGGAAGGGCGCGATCTGGACGGCCTCGACGACAAGTCGGCGATTCTCGGCGAAGGCCTCGCCAGGAGCCTGGGCGTCAAACCGGGCGACTCAATTGTCCTCCTGGCGACGACGGCCAGCGGTAGCGCCAATGCGATCGAGCTGACGGTCGCCGGAACTTTCTTTACGATTTACAAGGATTACGACGATAGCGCCCTGCGGCTTCCCATCCCGCTGGCACGCAAGTTGATGCGCGTCGAAGGCGCCACGTCCTGGGTCGCCCTCCTTGAACAGACAGAACTGACCGAACCGACCGTGGCCACCGCCCGCAGCATGCTGCCTGCCGAGCAGTTCCAGATCGTGCCATGGACCGACCTGGCTGATTTCTACAACAAGACCGTCGTGCTGTTTTCCAAGCAGGTCGATGTGGTCAAGCTGATCATCGGCCTGATCATCGTCCTCACCATTTCCAACACACAGACGATGAGCGTTCTCGAACGCACCACCGAAATCGGCACCAGTCTGGCCATCGGCTCCCGCAGCAGCGAAATTCTCCGCCTTTTCCTCCTCGAGGGCGCACTGATCGGCATTGCCGGTGGGCTCATCGGCCTCGGGCTCGGCTTCCTGCTCGCCGAGGCGATTTCCTCCGTCGGCATTCCGATGCCCCCGCCCCCCGGCATGGCGCGTGGCTACACCGGGCAGATCCTGATCAGTTCGGCGCTGGCCGTCGATGCATTGGTACTGGCCATCCTGACCACCCTGCTGGCCAGCGTCATGCCGGCCTGGAAGGCAAGCCGCATGAACATCGTCGACGCCCTGCGCTGCAATCAATAAATGGCGACCAACCTGTTCTCCCTCGCTGTTCGCAACATCTTTCGCCAGCGCGCGCGTTCGGCGGCGACCCTGGCCGCCATCGCCATCGGCGTTGCCGGCCTGATACTCGCCGGCGGCTTCGTCCAGGACATTTTCATCCAGCTTGGTGAAGCCATCATTCATTCGCAATCCGGCCATATCCAGGTAACTCGGGAAGGCTATCGCGAAGGCAAGAGCCGCGACCCGGACCGATACCTGATCGACCATCCCGACAACCTGAAATCGACCATCCGTGACGCCACGCCATCGGTCGACATAACCATGACCCGCCTGGGCTTTTCCGGCGTACTCAACAACGGCCGGCGCGACCTCGGCATCATCGGTGAAGGTGTGGAAGCCGATGCTGAAACCGACATCGCCACCTACATGCACTTCGTCGAAGGGCGCCCGCTGAATGACAAGGATGAGGACGGCATCGTAGTTGGCCAAGGCGTGGCGAAATCGCTCGGACTCAAGGTTGGCGACCGGGTGACCTTGGTCATGACGCTATCTGCCGGGGCCGTCAATACGCTCGATTTCGAGCTGGTCGGCATCTTCCAGAGCTTCTCGCGGGAGTTCGATGCCCGCGCCGTACGCATCCCGATCACGGCGGCAAAGAGCTTGATGGACACCCAATCGGCCCATCTGATCGTCGTCATGCTGGGTAAAACGGAAGACACAGCTGCCGCCGCAGCGCTCCTGAAAGCACACCTCTCCAAGCAGGGAATGGAAGTCGCTGCCTGGAACGAACTATCGGATTTTTACGAAAAGACCGTCGATCTCTATGACCGCCAGTTCGGCGTCCTGCGCCTGATCATCCTGGTCATGGTCCTGCTCAGCGTGGTCAACAGTGTAAACATGACCCTTTTCGAGCGTACCCGCGAATTCGGCACCATGTTGGCCGTCGGCGACCGATCGAGCACGGTCTTCCGGCTGATCATGGTTGAAAGCATTTGCCTTGGCACCCTTGGCGCCTTGCTCGGCATGGCCTTCGGCTGTCTGGCCGCGCTCGGCATCTCGGCCATCGGCATTCCGATGCCGCCACCGCCCAACGCCAATCTCGGCTATACGGCACTGATCCGCATCGTGCCCGAAACGGTTTTCACCGCCGGCGCCATCGGCTTTGCCGCCACCGTTCTTGCCACCATCATGCCAGCCCGCCGCGCCTCGCGGCTGGACGTGGTGGATGCCCTGCGCCACGGCGTCTGATCACGTTCGTGAAATACTGCGCAGCAAGAATGACGCTGCGCCGCATATCCGAATGCTTTCCGTTATGATTACGCCCTATCGACCAGGCTCGGCAGGGTCGGCCAGAGACCAGTTTGAGGGGAAAAATTCATGAATGGCAATATCATCAAAAACACTATCCAGTGGCTCATTACTGCTGCCGCAGCAATCGTCATCTCCGGCTGTGCCAGCAACCATCCGGTTGCCCCGGCCGCAGCGGCATCGGCCGATTACAGCTACAAGATCGGCCCGGGCGACAACCTGAACATCGTCGTCTGGCGTAATCCGGAACTTTCGATGTCCGTTCCCGTCCGTCCGGACGGCAAGATCTCGGCACCGCTGATCGACGATCTCAACGCCATGGGAAAGGATTCGACCAGCCTGGCGCGCGACATCGAGAAGGAACTGGCGAAATTCATTCGTGACCCGGTCGTCACCGTCATCGTCACCGGCTTCGTCGGCCCCTACAGCGAACAGATCCGCGTCATCGGCGAAGCCGCCAAGCCGCAGATCCTCGCCTACAAGCAGAAGATGACCCTGCTTGACGTCATGATCGCTGTTGGCGGCATCACCGATTTCGCCGACGGCAACCGCGCCACCATCCTGCGTACCGGCGAGAACAACGCCCAGTACAGCGTTCGCCTGAAGGATCTGGTCAAGCGTGGCGACGTCTCAGCCAACGTCGAAATGAAGCCGGGTGACGTCCTGATCATCCCGCAAAGCTGGTTCTGATCATTCCTGTCTCAACGCACACCGCCCGACGTCCGCGCCGGGCGGCAACAAGCTTGGATTCCTAGATGGAAGAGATTCTTCGCCAGGCCCAGACCATCCTGCGCGCAACCTGGAAGCATCGCCGCCTCGGCATGCTCGTTGCGTGGGTCGTGGGCGCCATTGCCGCCGGCGTCATATTGCGCATTCCCGACCGTTACGAAGCCTCGGCGCGCATCTTCGTCGACACGCAATCGATCCTCAAGCCGCTGATGTCTGGTTTGGCCGTGCAGCCCAACGTCGAGCAGCAGGTCATGATGCTGAGCCGAACGCTGATCAGCCGACCGAATGTCGAAAAGCTGGTCCGCATGGCTGACCTTGATCTCAGCATCAAGGGCAAAGCCGAACAGGAAGCCCTGATCGAGGAACTGAGCAAGGGCCTGAAAATCCAGAGCGTCGGCCGCGACAACCTCTATACGCTGTCCTATCGCGATACCGAACCGGCCAAGGCCCAGCGCGTCGTCCAGGCTCTGGTCTCGATCTTCGTCGAGTCCAGCCTCGGCAACAAGCGCGAGGACTCCGACTCGGCCCGCAAGTTCATCGACGAGCAGATCCGCAACTACGAGACCAAGCTGCAAGAGGCAGAAACCCGCCTGAAGGATTTCAAACTTCGCAATATCGAACTGCAAACCGCCGACGGCAAAGATTCCCTGGGACGGCTGGCGGACACGACAGCACAGTTAAGCCAAGCCCGCCTGGAGTTGAGAGAAGCCGAAAATTCGCGCGATGCCATGAAACGCCAGGTACTCGGCGAAGCAGGCGGCGCCGATCGTGACAATCCTTCCGGCTTCGCCATGCCGGAAATCGATAGCCGCATCGATGCCCAAAAGCGGAACCTTGACCAGCTGCTTCAACGCTACACGGAGCAGCACCCCGACGTCATCAACACGCGGCGTGTCATCAAGGAACTGGAAGAACAGAAACGCAAGGAAATTGCCGAACTGCGCAAGGCGGCTGCAACCAACCCCGCCCTGCTGGCCGGATCGGGTTCAGCCAGTCAGGAGATTCGCCGCGCCCTGGCGCTCGCCGACGCTAACATTGCAACATTGCGCACCCGCGTTGCCGAGTATGAATCTCGTATAGCCCGCCAGCGGGAACTCTTGAAGACCATGCCGCAAATTGAAGCTGAATTTACGCAGCTGAACCGCGACTATGACATCCACAAGAAAAATTACGAGCAACTGGTCAGCCGGCGCGAATCGGCTGAGCTCTCCGGCGATCTGGAGGCCGCCGGCTCGGTCGTCGACTTCCGCTTGATCGACCCGCCGCGCGCTTCGCAAAAGCCAGTCGCCCCGAACCGCACCCTGCTCTTCCCGCTCGGCCTGTTGCTGGGTCTGGCCGCCGGTCTGTTTGCCGCCTTCGTCGCCAGCCAGCTCCGCCCGGTCTTCTTCGAAGGCAAATCGCTGCGCGACGTCACCGGTTTGCCGCTGCTCGGTACCGTTTCGCTGATTCCGAACGAGACCCGCCGCCTCAAGGAAAGAGCCAGCCTGCGTCGCTTCCTGGCGGCTACTGCAGGACTGTTCGTCGCTTACGGCGCCGGCATTGCCGCCCTGCTATTCCTTTCCCAACGTGCTGCCTGAGAGTAATCGATGAGTCTGATTGAACAAGCAGCCAAGCGCCTGGAACAACTTCGCCAGGCCGGCGTCGAACTACCCGACGACAACCTTGCCCAGTCGCCGGCACAGCGCGCGCAAACGATTGCCACCGCGCCTGATCCCTACGCCACGCCAATCGTCCGCTCACCACTCGCTGCTGATGAAAAGAAACCCGCATCGTCGACCAGCAAGCGGATCGAGTTGAATCTGGAAGCGATCTCGGCCGCCGGGCTGCTCGTCCCACAGGCGACACGCAGCCAACTCGCCGACGAGTTCCGCGTCATCAAGCGTCCGCTGATCGCCAATGCCATGGGCAAGGGCAGCGAGCCTTTGCCCAATGGCAACCTGATCATGGTCACCAGCGCCCTGCCCGGCGAGGGCAAGAGCTTCACCGCCATCAACCTGGCCATCAGTATCGCCATGGAGCTCGACAATACCGTCATGCTGGTCGACGCCGACGTTGCCCGCCCGTCGGTCCTCAACATGCTCGGCCTGCCGCCGGCCGCCGGCCTGCTCGATGTTGTCGCCAAGAACTCGGTCGACATTTCCGGAGTCCTGCTGCGCACCAATATCGAGAAACTGTCGATCCTGCCCAGCGGCATGCAGCATCCGCGCGCCACGGAGCTGCTCGCCAGCGATGCCATGGTCCGCCTGCTCGAGGACATGGCCAGCCGCTACAACGACCGCATCATCATCTTCGACTCTCCGCCGCTGCTGCTGACCACCGAGTCCCGCGCCCTGGCCACCCACATGGGCCAGATCGTCATCGTCGTCAATGCCGAGAACACTGCCCAGGCGGCCGTCAAGCAAGCGGTCGACGCCATCGAAGCCTGCCCGGTCAAGATGATGGTGCTCAATCAGGCACGTCAGGCGGCAACCGACGGTTATGGCTACGGTTATGGATACGGCTACGGCTATGGCGATGACAAATAGATTGCCACTCCTGCACCCACTGGCGCTGACGCTGGCCCTGGCGTTCATCAGCGCAGCCCATGCACAGCAGAACGTGGCTGGCGCAATTGCCGCTCCCGCAATAGGCACTCCGGGTTCCGTCAGCGCCGGGGCGCCGGAGCAAAACACTGGCCGAGCTTGGTCTTTCAAGCCTCGTATCGGCGTGGCGATGACGGCAACAGACAACGTCAACATCGGCGGCGGCAACGCGCGGGGCGATAGCGATCTGATCACCGAACTCTCCCCGGGCATCCGCATCGACGCCCAAACGGCCAGATTGCGCGGCTATTTCGACTATTCACTACGCGGCCAGTTCTACGCCAAGAGCAATGGCGACCGGCGGCAGAACGCGCTCAATGCCTTCGCCACCCTGGAAGCGATCGACGACTGGTTTTTCGTCGATGTCAGCGGCAACATTTCGCAGCAAGCGATCTCCGCCTTCGGTACGCAGTCGCCCAGTGACAGTACGCTCAACAACAACAGCACTGAAACGGCGACCTATCGCCTATCGCCCTATGTTCGCGGTCAGATCGGCGGGCTTGCCGATTACACGGTGCGCTACAACGCCTCGACGACGCGTGCCGATGCGACGAACGCCTCCGACGTCGATCTCGGGCAGTGGGTTGCCCAGCTGCGCGGTGGTACGCCGTTCCAGAGCCTCAAATGGAGCGTCGACGGCAACCGGCAGACGACGGATTACAGCAACGGCCGCAAAACCGATGCGGACCTCCTGCGCCTTCTGGCCACTTATCTGATCACCCCGCAATTCAGCATTTCGGCCAGTGGCGGCTGGGAACGCAACAACTACGCCTCGCTCGACCAGGAAAGCCGCAGCACCTACGGCTACGGATTCGACTGGAAGCCGACGCCGCGAACACAGGTATCCGCCTTCAAGGAAGATCGCTTCTTCGGCAATGGCCACCGTTTTTCCGTCAGCCATCGCTTTCCGATGAGCAGCATCCGCTATTCGGACACGCGCGACGTGTCGGTACTGAACAATCAATTTGCCAATACGGTGGTCGATCCCAATCTTGCGCTGATTCAATCCTTAGTCACCCAACTCTGTACGCTCAGGAGTGATCCGAATGCAAGCCAATCGGTAATTGACGCATGTATCGCCCAGGCACTCGGACCGAACTTCAATTCACAAGTGACGAGTGGCTTCCTGTCGTCTCAAGTATCGGTCCAGCGACAACAGCAACTCGCGTTCGTACTGTTCGGAGTCCGCAATTCAATCTCACTGCAACTCAACCGTAGCGAAAATTCGTCCATCCTTGCCATCAGCGCCCGTACCGACGACTTCTCCCAAAGCACCGTTGTCCGCCAGCAAGGCATCAGTCTCAACTTCTCGCATCGCCTGAGCGCCCTTTCCAACCTGAATGCCTCGGCCAGTCGCCAGGAAAGCCGCGGCCAGAACGGCGGCACGAACAATCAGAAGGCCTCGACCACTCTTTACACGGTCAGCGTCTCGACCAAACTTGGCGCCAAGACGACCGGTTCGCTCAGCCTGCGGCGCTCGGATTTCGACAGCACGACCAATCCCTACACCGAGAACGCCCTGCTCGGCGCGCTCAACTTCACCTACTGACGCATGTACGAAGCCTTCTACGGACTCACCAGCAAGCCCTTTCAGCTCAACCCGGATCCCTCGTTCTATTTCGGCAGCAAGCAGCACAAGCGCGCCGCCGCCTATCTCGAATACGGCATGCACCAGAACGAAGGCTTCATCGTCATCACCGGTGAAGTCGGCGCCGGCAAGACCACCATCGTCCGCGGCATGCTCGATGGGCTGGACCAGAAGAAAGTCGTCGCCGCCCATCTGGTCAGCACCCAGCTCGATGCCGACGATACCCTGCGCCTCGTCGGTGCTGCCTTCGGTCTGCGCACCAAGGATGTCTCCAAGGCCGACGTGCTGATGTCGCTGGAAGCCTTCCTGATCAGCGCCACCAGCAAGGGCAAGCGCTGCCTGCTGATCGTCGACGAAGCGCAGAACCTGACGGCCCGTGCCGTCGAGGAACTGCGCATGCTGTCCAACTTCCAGTTCGGCAATCACGCCCTGCTGCAGAGCTATCTGATCGGCCAGCCCGAATTCCGCCAGATCCTGCAAAGCCCGCACATGATGCAATTCCGCCAACGCGTCATCGCCGCCTGCCACATCGGGCCGCTCGACGTCGAGGAAACCCGGGCCTACATCGAACACCGGCTGAAATGCGCCGGTTCGAGCGGACAGCCGGTCATCAACGCGGGCGCCCACGAAGCGATCTTCAAGGCCAGCAGCGGCATTCCGCGGCGCATCAATTCAGTCTGCGACCGTCTGCTGCTGTTCGGCTTCCTGAGCGGCAAGAAGGATTTCGACGAGGCCGACGTCGAGGAAGTGGCCCGCGAAATCCATGATGAAACCATGGGCGGCAACACCCAGATAGGCATCGGTTACGCCCCGGCAACGCCCCAGGCCTTGTCTCCCTACCAGGCCGGCAGCCCGCAAGCCGGCAGCCTTACCGGCGATCCGGCCGCATTACTGGCCAGTCTGAATGTTCAGCAATTCGGCGAACGTCTCGGCCGCCTCGAACGCAGCCTGATGCAGCTGGAAAAGATCAACGGCACCACGCTCGAACTACTGCAGCAGCTGGTCGCCAACGGTCGACACCTCACCCCGCCGGCCGGCGAAAGCGAGAAAGCCGATGCCTGAACGCTGGCCCGCCGATCTCGGCCCGGTCATCTGCGTCGTCGGCGCCCGACCGAATTTCATGAAGATGGCGCCGATCCTGCGTGCCTTCGCCGCCCACGCGCCAGCCATCCCGACGCGGTTGCTGCGCACCGGCCAGAACCATGACTACGACATAAACGACCAGCTATTCGAAGATCTGCGCCTGCCGCAGCCGGAGATCAACCTGGAAGTCGGATCCGGCTCGCACGCCGTGCAGACCGCCGAAGTCATGAAGGGTTTCGAGCCGGTGCTCGACGAACACAAACCCTCCTGCGTGCTGGTCGTCGGCGACGTCAATTCGACGCTGGCCTGCACCCTGGTCGCCGTCAAGAAGGGCATCCCGGTCGTCCATGTCGAGGCCGGCCTGCGCAGCTACGACCGCGCCATGCCGGAGGAGATCAACCGCGTCCTCACCGACCAGATCGCCGACCGCCTCTACACCACCGAGCGCAGTGCTGCCGACAACCTGGCCCGCGAAGGCATTGCTGCCGAGCGGGTGCGTTTCGTCGGCAACGTGATGATCGACTCGCTGCTGACCAATCGCCAATACGCCCGCCCCCCGGCCGCTACCGTCGCTGCCGGCGGCGGCGATCCAACGCTGGTCGGCGGCCCCCATGGCTATGGCATCGTCACCATGCACCGGCCGTCCAATGTGGACGACGCCGACGTCCTCGCCTCGCTGCTCGGCGTGCTGCGCGAAATCTCCGAGGCCCTGCCGCTGGTATTTGCGCTGCATCCACGCACGCGCAACAACATCGAGCGCTTCGGCCTGGCGCACCTGATCGACACGCCGCGGATGATCCTGCTGCCGCCGCAGGGCTACCTGGAAATGCTCGGCCTGATGGCCGGTGCCCGCATTGTCCTGACCGACTCCGGTGGACTGCAGGAAGAAACCACCGCCCTCGGCGTGCCCTGCCTGACCATGCGCGAGAACACCGAACGGCCGATTACCGTCGAGCAAGGCACCAACACCATGGTCGGTCGCGACATCGCGGCGATTCGCCGGAAAACAGCGGAAACCCTGGCCGGCCACGGCAAGAGCGGTCGCGTACCGGAACTGTGGGACGGTCGCGCCGCCGAACGCATCGCCGCCGATCTTGCCGCCTGGCTGCTCGAGCGCCACGCCACCGCCCGCCACTGAAAAACCGCCAATGCCCGCTCCCGCCACCCGCAACGCGCTGACCATCGATGTCGAAGACTATTTCCAGGTCTCCGCCTTCGCGCCACACATCCCGCGCAGCGACTGGCCGACGCGCGAGTGCCGCGTCGAACGCAACGTCGATCGCATCCTGGGCATGCTCGACGAGCACGACACCCGGGCCACCTTCTTCACCCTCGGCTGGATCGCCGAACGCTACCCCGAGCTGATCCGCCGCATCGTCGCCGGCGGCCACGAAATCGCCAGCCACGGCTACGGCCACGAGCGGGCCAGCGACCAGACGCCGGCCAGCTTCTATTCCGACATCAACGTCGCCAAGCTGATTCTCGAAGATCTCGCTGGCTGCGAAGTTCGCGGCTACCGGGCGCCGAGCTTCTCGATCGGCGAAAAGAACCAGTGGGCCTTCGAGTGCCTCGAACGCGCCGGCTATCACTACAGTTCCAGCGTCTATCCCGTCCGCCACGATCACTACGGTATGCCGGACGCGCCGCGCCACGCCCACCGCATCGGTAATCTGCTGGAAATTCCGCCGACCACCCTGCGCCTGCTCAATCGCAACTGGCCCGCCAGCGGCGGCGGCTACTTCCGCCTGATGCCCTATACCCTGTCGCGCTGGATGATCCGGCGCGTCAACAAAGTCGATCAACTGTCCGCTGTCTTCTATTTCCATCCCTGGGAAATCGACGTCGATCAGCCGCGCATCGACGGCATCGGCGCCAAGACGCGCTTCCGCCACTACGTCAATATCGATCGCATGGAGCAACGCCTCCATCGTTTGCTGGCCGATTTCTCCTGGGGCCGGATGGACGAGCTTTTCCTCGGCAAGGCCTGACCCACATGATCATCGAACGCCTGGACCCTGCCGACGCCAAGGGGGCAAGCCGCTGGGACGAATTCGTCTACGCCTGCCCCGAAGCCACGTTTTTCCATCGCGCCGCCTGGCAGGGCATCATCCGCGACGTTTTCCGCCACCCGACCTACTTTCTCCAGGCCATCGACGGCGGCGAAATCCGCGGCGTGCTGCCGCTCGCCCACGTCAATAGCCGGCTCTTCGGCAATGCCCTGGTCGCCCTGCCCTTCGCCGTCTATGGCGGCGTCGCCGCCTCGACACCGGAAGCTGCCGCGGCGCTGGATGAAGCAGCGCAGAAGCTGGCCGGTCAACTCGGCGTCGATCACCTCGAATTCCGCAACGTCACCCCGCGCCATACCGACAGGCCAACCCAGGATCTTTACGTCACCTTCCGCAAGGAAATCCTCCCCGAAGTCGAGGCCAACATGCTGGCCATCCCGCGCAAGCAGCGGGCAATGGTGCGCAAGGGCATCAAGAACGGCCTGGTCAGCCATATCGACGCCAATGCCGACCGCTTCTTCGCCGTCTTCGCCGACAACGTCCATCGCCACGGCACGCCGGCCATGCCCAAGCGCTATTTCGAAACCCTGCTGCGCGTCTTCGCCAAGGATTGCGAAATCCTCACCGTCACCACCGCCGACGGCCAACTGCTCAGCAGCGTGCTCTCCTTCTATTTCCGCGACGAAGTCCTGCCCTACTACGCCGGCGATGACGAAGCGGCGCGCGATCTGGCCGCCAACGACTTCAAGTACTGGGAACTCATGCGCCGCTCCTGCGAGCGTGGCCTGCGCCTCTTCGACTACGGCCGCAGCAAGGTCGGCACCGGACCCTACGCCTTCAAGAAGAACTGGGGTTTCGAGCCGCAGCCCCTGCATTACGAATACTGCCTCTACAAGCGCGACAGCATTCCGCAGAACAACCCCAACAACGCCAAATACAAACTGTTCATCGAAGCCTGGCGGCGCATGCCGATCGGGCTGGCCAACTGGCTCGGGCCGCACATCGTGCGCAACCTGGGCTAGGGAGAAACCGTGGCCAACATCCTCTACCTCGTCCATCGCCTGCCCTACCCGCCGAACAAGGGCGACAAGGTACGCTCGTACCACCTGCTCAAGCACCTGCTGAAAAACCACCGGGTTTTTCTCGGCACCTTCATCGACGACCCCGAGGATGAAGTCCACCTGCCCGTCCTCAGCGAGCTGTGTGCCGACGTCTTCGCTGCCCGTCTCAACCCACGTAGCGCCAAGGTGCGCAGCCTCAACGGCCTGCTAGCAGGGGAACCGCTGACCCTGCGCTACTACCGCGATGCGCAGTTGCAAAGCTGGGTAGACACCATCAGCCGGCTGCACAAGATCGACGTCGCCGTCATCTTCAGTTCCGCCATGGCGCAATACGTCGAAGGACGCCAGCGCATGCCGGTACTGATCGACTTTGTCGACGTCGACTCCGCCAAATGGACACAGTACGCCCCCCGGCATCGCTGGCCACTGTCCTGGATCTACCGCCGCGAAGGCCAGTTGCTGCTCAACTACGAGCGCCAGATGGCCGCCCGGGCAGCCCGCTCCTTCTTCGTCACCGAAGCTGAAGCCGACCTGTTCACCCGGCTGGCGCCTGAATGCGGCGTACGCGTCGAAGCCATGTGCAACGGCGTCGATGCCGACTACTTCGCGCCGGCCGCCGATCGCCCATCGCCTTTTGCCGCCGGCGAAACGCCCGTCGTCTTCACCGGGGCGATGGATTACTGGCCCAACATCGACGCTGCCACCTGGTTCGCCAGCGATATCCTGCCCGCCCTGCTCGCCAAACGTCCTGACGTGCGTTTTTACATCGTCGGCCGCGCCCCGTCAGCGGAAGTCCTGGCCTTGGCCGGTGAACGGGTCGTTGTCACCGGCACTGTGCCGGACGTCCGCCCCTACCTGCAGCATGCGGCAGCCGTCGTTGCCCCGCTGCGCGTCGCTCGCGGCATCCAGAACAAGATCCTCGAAGCCATGGCCATGGAACGCCCGGTCATCGCCTCAACGGAATGCGCCACCCCCATCGACGCCGAGGTCGGCCGCGAACTGCTCACCGCCGGCGCTAGCGGCGAATTCGTCGAGCGCATCACCGACCTACTGGCCGAGCCGGAACGCGCCAACGCCATCGGCAAAGCCGCCCGCTCACGCGTAATTGCCCGATATAGTTGGGATGCCCACATGGCATGCATCGACCGCTATCTTGGCCCGCCCAAGGACACCCCGTGAACCGCACAGCCCCCGCCAACCACTGGAATCCGACCCAATGGGCCGCCCTCGGCCTGCTGACCTGGATCGCGATCTGGTACTGGGGGACGCTCCGGGCGATGGCGGAAATCTGGTTGCGCTCGGACACCTACACGCATGGCTTCATCGTGCCCCCCATCGCCCTCTGGTTGATCTGGCGCAAGCGACAGCAACTGGCCGACTGGCACCCGTCCGTCACCTGGTGGCTACTGCCGCTGCTGGCCCTGCTCGTCTTCGGCTGGCTGCTCGGCGAACTGACCGCGGTCAATGCGCTGACCCAGTTCGCCATCACCGCAATCATCGTCGCCAGCCTGATCGTGCTGCTCGGCATCAAGGTCAGCAAGCATCTGGCTTTCCCGCTGATCTTCCTGTTCTTCGCCGTGCCGATCGGCGACTTCATGATGCCGACGCTCATGGAGTGGACCGCCAATTTCACCGTTATCGCCCTGCGCGCCACGGGCATTCCGGTCTATCGCGAGGGCTTGCAATTCGTCATCCCCAGCGGCAACTGGTCCGTCGTCGAAGCCTGCAGCGGCATCCGCTACCTGATCGCCTCGCTCACCGTCGGCACCCTGTTTGCCTACCTGAACTACTCATCGTTCAAGCGTCGCCTGATTTTCATCGGCGTGTCGCTGGCCGTACCCATCATTGCCAACTGGCTGCGCGCCTACCTGATCGTGCTGCTCGGCCATCTGTCCGGCAACAAGCTTGCCGCCGGTGCCGACCACCTGATTTACGGCTGGGTCTTCTTCGGCATCGTCATCGGCGTCATGTTCGCCATCGGCATGCGCTGGAGCGAAGCCGAACGGATCCCCGAAGCGGAAGCCCTGGACAGCCGCACCGGCGCTCCCTTGCGCACCACCTCGCCCTGGCTGCCGGCCCTGGCCATCGCCATGGTCACCGCCGCTGGTCCGCTGGCGCATGCGCTGCTCAGCCAGTCCGCCGCCAAGGGGCCGGTCGTCCTGGCCTGGTCCAACGCCGGCCCGTCACCATGGCAAACCACCCCGCTCCCGCCCGGCAGCTGGAAGCCCGCCTTCGCCAATGCCTCGGCCGAACTACACCAACGCCTCAGCGACGGCCGCGGTGCGGTAGAGCTCTACATCGCCTATTACCGCCAGCAGAACTTCGAGCGCAAGCTGATCACTTCGACCAATCTGCTCGTCCCCTACAAGGACGACGAATGGCTGAGCGCCAACCAGACAAGCCGCGAACTGGCGCTACCCGACGGTCCCCTGGACACCCGCCAGGCCGATGTCGTCAAAAAGAATGCCGACGCTCAACGTCTGCGCGTCCACTACTGGTACTGGATCAACGGCCGGGCTACCACCAGCGACCTGCGCGGCAAGCTGTACACGGCACTCTCCGTGCTGCTCGGCCAAGGCGATGACAGTGCCCTGATCGCCGTCTATGCCCCGAGCGAAAGCAGCGAGCGGATTCCCGAATTCCTCGCCAGCCACCGTTCAACCATCGAAGCCATGCTTCGCCAAGCCAGCCAAGCAGCCCCCTGAACCATGTGCGGCATCTCCGGACTCTTCGATACACTGGGCCGGCGCGACTACGCGCCCGAGCTCATCGAACGCATCAACAACATCCAGTCGCACCGCGGCCCCGACGAAGCCGGCATCCATCGCGAACCCGGCCTCGCCTTCGGCCATCGCCGGCTGTCGATCATCGATCTCGCCACCGGCCAGCAACCGCTATTCAACGAAGACGGCAGTGTCTGCGTCGTCTTCAACGGCGAAATCTACAACTACCAGGAACTCGTACCGCAACTCGAAGCCCTCGGCCACCGCTTCCACACCCGCAGCGACACCGAAGTCATCGTGCACGCCTGGGAAAGCTGGGGCGAAGCCTGTGTCGAACGCTTCCGCGGCATGTTCGCCTTCGCCGTTTGGGATCGCAACCAGCAGACCCTGTTCCTCGCCCGCGACCGCCTGGGCGTCAAACCCCTGCACTACGCCCTGCTCGACGATGGCAGCTTCATCTTCGGCTCCGAACTCAAGGTCGTCACCGCCCACCCGGCCTTCCGCCGCGCCATCGACCCGCTCGCCGTCGAGGAATACTTCGCCCTCGGCTATGTTGCCGACCCTCGCTGCATCTACACCACCGCCCGCAAGCTGCCGTCCGCCCACACGCTGACATTGCGCCGGGGGATACCCATACCCGCCCCGCAAGCTTACTGGGACGTCCGTTTCAGCCTCGACAATCCGATCAGCGAAGCCGATGCCCTGAGCGAACTGGAACAGCGGCTGAAAGAATCGATCCGCCTGCGGATGATTGCCGATGTGCCGCTCGGCGCCTTCCTCTCCGGCGGCGTCGACTCCAGCGCCGTCGTCGCGATGATGGCGGAAATCTCGCCGCAGCCCGTCCGCACCTGCGCCATTGGCTTCAAGGATCCCCGTTTCAACGAATCCGACTTCGCCGCCATGGTTGCCGGGCGCTACCGCACCGAGCACAACCTCGACATCGTCGATAGCGACGACTTCGATCTCATCGATCACCTCGCCTGGCTCTACGACGAGCCCTATGCCGACAGCTCAGCGATACCCACCTACCGCGTCTGCCAGCTCGCCCGGCGCCATGTCACGGTCGCCCTCTCCGGCGATGGTGGCGACGAGAGTTTTGGCGGCTACCGCCGCTACCGCCTCCACCTGCTCGAAGAAAAAGCTCGTAGCGCGCTGCCGCTGGCCCTGCGCCGCCCGCTCTTTGGCGCCTTGGGCCGGCTCTACCCGAAAGCCGACTGGGCTCCCCGGCCACTACGCGCCAAGACCACCCTGCAAGCCCTGGCCTTCGACCCGGTCGAAGCCTACCTGCACTCCATCTCGCTGCAACGGGCCGACGAGCGCCAACGCCTCTACTCGCCCGAGTTCAAACGCCAACTCGCCGGCTACAGCGCCCTCGACGTTTTTCGCGCGCATGCCGCCAACGCCGGCACCGACGACCCGCTGGCCCTGATCCAGTACCTCGACTACAAAACCTGGCTGGTCGGCGACATCAATACGAAGGTCGACCGCGCCAGCATGGCGCACTCGCTCGAAGTCCGCGAACCACTGATGGACCATGCCCTGGTCGAATGGCTGGCGACCCTCCCCAGTCATACCAAGATCCATGGTCAGGAAGGCAAATGGCTGCTCAAGAAAGCCATGGAACCGCACTTGCCGCACGAAGTGCTGTATCGCCCGAAAATGGGCTTCTCGGTCCCCCTGGCGGCCTGGCTGCGCGGCCCGCTCGCCGCCCGTGCGCGCCAGGCCATCCTTGGCCCGCGCCTCGCCGAAACCGGCTACTTCAACCCGCAAACCCTGCGTTTCCTGCTGGAAAAACACCAAAGCGGCCAACGCGACTTCTCAGCGCCACTATGGTCGCTCCTCATGTTCGACGCCTTCCTGGGCAATACCCATTGAGTTACCATACAAAATAATAAAATGTATAGTAACTCGCATGCGTAGCCACGACCTCTCCCTCGCCGCGCAAACGGCCTACAGCGAACTGTTCAGCCAGACTCACGGGCAGGAACTCAGCAGTGCGCTCGGCGGGCTCAAGGGCTCGTTTCACCAACGCACGATCAAAACCCGGAACTACTGGTACTTCACCTATCGCGACATCGACCAGAAAGTCCGCATGGTCTACGTCGGCCCCGACAACCCGCGCACCCGGCATCTGGTCGAGCGCTTCGCCGACCTTAAACAGCAAAACCCGCTGGCGACAGCGGTTCGGGTCGCCGTCGCCAGCGGATGTACCCCCGTCGCGCCGAAACACTACCGGATCATTCGCCGCCTCGCCGACTACGGCTTTTTCCGTGCCGGCGGCATATTGATCGGAACCCATGCCTTCCTCGCCATGGGTAACCTGCTCGGTGTTGTCTGGCGCGATGGCGCCGCCACCCTCGATGTCGATTTTGCCCATGCCGGCCCGAACATCTCGCTCGCCCTGCCCGCCAATATCCGCATCGATGTACACGGCGCCCTCGAATCGCTGGAAATGGGCCTCCTGCCGCTCGCCCAATTCAACGGGCACGCCGGCGCCCAATATCGCAATCCGAAGGACCAGGAACTACGCATCGATTTCGTCACCAGCATGACGCGCGGCGGCGAACCGATCACCATGCCCGACCTCAACCTCACCCTGCAGCCGCTGAAATTCATGGAGTTCTCGCTGGAAAATCCGGTCCAGGGCTGCATTTTTTCGAATCAGGGCGCCTGCATAGTCAACCTGCCGGCACCGGAACGCTACGCCGTGCACAAGCTGATCGTCTACGGTGAACGGCCGCCGGCGGAAAGAGCCAAATCGCACAAGGATCTCCTGCAGGCCGCCAGCCTCGCCCACTATTTTGCCGCCAACGGCATGGCCGAAATCTTCAACCGGGCCTGGTGCGATGCCATCAACCGGGGCCCAGGCTGGGAAAGCCGCGCCCGACAGGGACAGGCCGCCCTGCTGCGCATCGCGCCGGAACTCCAGACCCAGGAACTCTGGCAAACATGAGCCGCCGCCGCATCGTCCACGTCGTCTATCGTTTCGCAATCGGCGGCCTGGAAAACGTCATCGTCCAGCTGATCAACCGCCTGCCTGCCGACGACTACGAGCACATCGTCCTCTCGCTGACCAGCATCAGCGACTTCAAGAACCGCATCGAACGCCCGGACGTTCAGTTCATCGAACTGAACAAACCCCCCGGCCATGCCATTCCGCTCTACCCCAAGATCTTCCGGCTGCTGCGCCAGTTGAAGCCGGATGTGCTTCATACCTGCAACCTCGCCGCCCTCGAAATCGTCCCCATCGGCTGGCTGGCCGGCGTGCCCTGCCGCATCCACGCCGAACACGGCTGGGATGCCCACGACCCCGACGGCACCAATCCGCGTTACCAGCGCCTCAGAAAGCTCTACAAACCCTTCGTCAGTCACTACGTCACCGTTTCCCAGGAGCTCCACGACTACCTCGGCAAAGCCGTGCACGTCCCGCCGGAACGGCGCTCGCTAATTGCCAACGGCGTCGACACCGAACGTTTCTCGCCCGCCATCGGCATTTCCCCCACCGTACCGGGCTGTCCGTTCAGCCCGCGCCAACACTGGCTGCTCGGCACCGTCGGCCGACTGGAAACGGTCAAGAACCAGCCCTACCTCGCCCGCGCCTTCGTCCGGCTGGCCAAGCAGCATCCTGAAGTACTGGAGCGCATGCGCCTGATCATCGTCGGCGACGGCCCGCTGCGTGGGCAAGTAGAAGCCATCCTTGCCGAAGCCAACCTGCAGGCCTATGCCTGGCTGCCCGGCGCCCGCGATGACATTCCCGAGATCCTGCGCATGCTCGATTGTTTTACCTTGCCGTCGCTGGCCGAAGGAACCTCCTGCACCCTGCAGGAAGCAATGGCAACTGGCCTGCCGGCAATCGTCACCACCGTCGGCGGCAATACCAAGCTCGTCGAACAAACGCGCAACGGTTGGTGGACGCCAGCCAACGACGAAAGCGAATTCAGCCAGGCACTCTGGGCCGCCTGGAGCAACCCGGAAGCCCTCCAGGCCTACGGCAGCGAAGCACGACGATTGGCGCTGGAAACCTTTGCCCTCGATGGAATGATCTCCGCCTACGCAACCCTGTTTGCCGACGGAAAACCCCATCGCGGCAACACCACTCAGTCAACCGTCATTCCCGCGAAGGCGGGAATCCAGGAAGACGTGACAAGATCCAATAATTTCGACTGACTCGTTTTCCAGCATGAAAAATGTCACATGCAAACCGGAAAACCTGTGCTCCAATCGCCCCCTGACTCAACCCAACAAAGCAAATCACCATGAAAATCACCGTCGTCGGCAGCGGCTATGTCGGACTGGTCAGCGGCACCTGTCTGGCCGAAGTAGGCAACGACGTCCTCTGCCTGGACGTCGATCCGGAGAAGATCCGCATCCTTCAGGATGGCGGCATCCCGATCTACGAACCCGGTCTGCAGGAGATGGTCCGGCGCAACGTCGCCGCTGGCCGCCTGCACTTCACCACCGATATCGAGAAGGCCGTGCAGCACGGCACCATCCAGTTCATCGCCGTCGGCACGCCGCCGGATGAAGACGGCTCGGCC
>PHCU01000028.1 GCA_002842345.1 Betaproteobacteria bacterium HGW-Betaproteobacteria-12
GTTCAACAGCTTGATCGTCTGCGCCTCGACGCCGTTGACCGAGTCGATGACCATGACCGCCGAGTCGACAGCGGTCAGCGTGCGGTAGGTGTCTTCCGAAAAGTCCTCGTGGCCCGGCGTGTCGAGCAGGTTGATCATGCACTCGCGGTAGGGGAACTGCATCACCGACGAGGTGACCGAGATGCCGCGCTGCTTTTCCAGTTCCATCCAGTCCGAGGTCGCGTGGCGCGAGGCCTTGCGGGCGCGCACTTCGCCGGCCACCTGGATGGCGCCGCCGAACCACAGCAGCTTTTCGGTCAGCGTGGTCTTGCCCGCGTCAGGGTGGGAAATGATGGCAAAGGTGCGGCGGCGGGAAATTTCCTGGTCGAGCTGGCTCACGGTAGGCGGGGGATTTGCTGAAAGGTCGCGATTATACCCGCTACGGTTCGTCACCTTCCCGGCGCCGGCAAAGGTGGCAATAATGCGCATGGACGCGGGCAGTCAGTCTCGCCTTGCGCCGCCACCGTTACCGGAGTTGCGCAATGGCAGCAGAAATCCTCATGGCAGATCATTTGAGAATGGCGATCCGGCAGGCTTGCCGGCGCCCGGAAGCCGACTGCGTCAGCCACCTGGTCGACGAACTGCAAGCCAACGCCTGCGACCGCGCTGCAGTGCGCCAGCAGGCCACCACCCTGGTCGAGGCGGTGCGCCGGCAGCGCAGCCACGCCAGCGGCGTCGATCACCTGATGCACGAATTCTCGCTGTCCAGCCAGGAAGGCGTCGCCCTGATGTGCCTGGCCGAAGCGCTGCTGCGCATTCCCGACCGGGCCACGGCCGACCGCCTGATCCGCGACAAGATCAGCCACGGCGACTGGAAGTCGCATCTCGGCGGCAGCCCCTCGCTGTTCGTCAATGCCGCGACCTGGGGCCTGATGCTGACCGGCAAGCTGGTCGCCACGCACAGCCACGGGGCACTGGGCAGCGCCCTGACGCGCATCCTGATGAAGGGCGGCGAACCGCTGATCCGCAAGAGCGTCGATTTCGCCATGCGCCTGCTCGGCCAGCAGTTCGTCATGGGCGAGGACATCGAGTCGGCGCTGATGCGCAGCCGCGCCAACGAGCTGCGCGGCTACCGCCATTCCTTCGACATGCTCGGCGAGGCGGCGCTGACCGATGCCGATGCCGAGCGCTACTGCCGCGCCTACGAAATGGCTATCCACGCCATCGGCCGCGCCGCCACCGGCCGCGGCGTCAAGGACGGGCCGGGCATCTCGGTCAAGCTGTCGGCGCTGCACCCGCGCTACAGCCGCAGCCAGCGGGCGCGGGTGATGGCCGAACTGCTGCCGCGCCTGAAGCACCTGATGAAACTGGCGCGCGACTTCGACATCGGCTTCAACATCGACGCCGAGGAAGCCGACCGCCTGGAACTGTCGCTCGAACTGCTCGAGGCCCTGGCCGGCGATCCCGAACTGGCCAAGTGGGACGGCATGGGCTTCGTCGTCCAGGCCTACCAGAAGCGCGCGCCCTACGTCATCGACTGGCTGGTCGACCTGGCCCGCCGCCACCGCCGGCGGCTGATGATCCGCCTGGTCAAGGGTGCCTACTGGGACAGCGAGATCAAGCGCGCCCAGGTCGACGGCCTGCCCGACTACCCGGTCTATACCCGCAAGCCGCATTCCGACCTCGCCTACCTAGTCTGCGCCGGCCGCCTGCTGGCCGCCGGCGATGCGGTCTTCCCGCAATTCGCCACGCACAATGCGCACACCCTGGCCACGGTCGCCGAGATGGCCCGCGCCCGCGGCGTCGACGATTACGAATTCCAGTGCCTGCACGGCATGGGCGAACCGCTCTACGACAACGTCGTCGCCGGCATCGAGCACCGGCCGTGCCGCATCTATGCCCCGGTCGGCACGCACGAAACGCTGCTGCCCTACCTGGTGCGCCGGCTGCTGGAGAACGGCGCCAACTCCTCCTTCGTCAATCGCATTGTCGACGAGGCGGTGACCGTCGCTCAGCTGATCGAAGACCCGCTCGACCAGGTGCGCCGCCACGGCAGCGGGCCGCATCCGGCGATCCCGCTGCCGGGCGCGCTGTACGCTCCCGGCCGGCGCAACTCGGCCGGCCTCGACCTGGCTGACGCAGGCAACATCGCCCACGTGCAGCAGGCCGTGGCCGAACTGGCCGGGCGGCGCTGGCGGGCGGCGCCATTGGTCGCCGGCCTGGCTGCACCGGACCGGCCGCTCCAGCCGGTACGCAATCCGGCGCGCCATGCCGACCAGGTCGGCGAGGTCGTCGCCGCCGACAGCGTCGGCATCAACTGCGCGCTGACCGCCGCCGCCGCGGTTAGCACTAGCTGGCATGCGACGCCGGCGGCAACACGCGCGTCGATCCTGCTCAACGCCGCCGACCTGCTCGAAACCGAGCGCCTGGCGCTGCTCAGCCTCTGTGTGCGCGAAGCCGGCAAGACCTGGAGCAATGCCGTCGGCGAAATCCGCGAAGCCGTCGATTTCTGCCGCTATTACGCGCAGCAGCTGGTCGATGGGCATTTCCACAGCGGCGCCACGCCGCCCGGCATCGCCGTCTGCATCAGCCCATGGAATTTCCCGCTGGCCATCTTCCTCGGCGAAGTCAGCGCGGCGCTGGCCGCCGGCAGCCCGGTGATCGCCAAGCCGGCCGAACAGACGCCGCTGATCGCCCATTTCGCCGTCGAACTGCTGCACCGCGCCGGCGTACCGCCAGCCGTGCTGCAACTGCTGCCGGGCGACGGCGAGACGGTCGGTGCCGCGCTGGTCGCCGATGCGCGGGTGGCCAGCGTGGTATTCACCGGCTCGACCGAGGTCGCCCGCCAGATCAACGCCGCCGTCGCCGAGCGTCCGGGCGTGCGCCTGATCGCCGAGACCGGCGGCCAGAACGCGATGATCGTCGACTCCTCGGCGCTGGCCGAGCAGGTCGTCCAGGACGTGCTGGTCTCCGGCTTCGACAGCGCCGGCCAGCGCTGCTCGGCGCTGCGCGTGCTGTGCCTGCAGGAGGACATCGCCGAGCGCACGCTCGAACTGCTCAAGGCGGCGATGACCGAACTGGTCATCGGCGACCCGGCCGAACTGGCCACCGACATCGGCCCGGTCATCGACGCCGAGGCGCAGGACAAGCTGCTCGCCCACATCGAACGGATGCGCGCCCTCGGCCGGCCGGTGCACCAGCTGCCGCTGCCGGAAGCCTGTGCCGCCGGCTGCTACGTGCCGCCGACGCTGATCGAGCTCGAATCGCTGGCCGACCTGAGCGGCGAAGTCTTCGGGCCGGTCGTGCATGTGCTGCGCTATGCCGACGGCCAGCTCGACGCGCTGATGGCGGCCATCAACGGTCTCGGCTACGGCCTGACCATGGGCGTGCACAGCCGCATCGACGAGACCGTCGGACACATCGTCGGCGCCGCCCATGTCGGCAACCTCTACGTCAATCGCAACATGGTCGGCGCCGTCGTCGGCGTCCAGCCCTTCGGCGGCGAAGGCCTGTCCGGCACCGGACCGAAGGCCGGCGGGCCGCTCTATCTGCATCGCTTGGGCGGCAGCGAGGAAGCGGCGCTGGCGGGCCACCCCGGCCGCCGCCAGGCCAGCCTGCACGATCCGCACTCGGCCTTCCGCCTGCTCGCCGAATGGGCCTTCACCGCCGGCCGGCGGGAGCTGGCGCAGCGCTGCACGGAAGACGCCGAACGCAGCCTGCTGCATACCTGCTTCGATCTGCCCGGGCCGACCGGCGAACGCAACCGACTGGCCTTCGCGCCGCGCGGCCGGCTGTTGTGCCTGGCCGCCGACGACGATGAATGGCTGCGCCAGCTGGCCGCCGCCTTCGCCACCGGCAACACGGTGGCGGCCCTGGACGATGAAGCTGCCCAGCGCCGGCGCGCGCTGCTACCGAAGGAATTGGCGCCCTACATCGACTGGCTGCAGCCGGATGACTTCGCCGGCCTGGCCGGCGTGCTCTGCGAAGGCGACGATGCGGCGCGGCGCCGCCGGCTGGCCGCCGAACCCGGCCCGCTATTGCCGCTCTACCTGGCCGGGAGCAGTAGCCGGCGCTACCCGCTGTACCGGATGCTCGCCGAACGGGTGGTCAGCACCAACACCACGGCCGCCGGCGGCAACACGACGCTGATGACGCTCGGCGCGTAACGCCCGCCGCTGGGCCGGCCGGCGCTCAGTCGGCCGGCAGCGCCTGCCGGTACAGCGCCCGGCCGGCGTAGGCCAGCCACGGCAGGGTCAGCGGCAGCAAGGGCAACAGCAGACAGCTGCTGATGATGGTCGCCGCCAGCAACAACGCCCACAGCATGGCCGGCCAAAAATTGGCGAAGACCAGGCGGACGCTGGTGACGATGGCACCGACCAGGCCGGCCCGCCGTTCGCACAACAGCGGCACGGCGAAGGCCGAGACGGCGAACAGCAGGAAGGCGATGAACAGCCCGGAAACGCCGCCCCACAGCAGGAAGCGGCCGACAGCGCGGGGATCGGCCGGCAGTTCGGCCAGCCACACCGGCGCACCGCCGATCATGTAGCTGTAGAGAATGGCGGCGTCGGTGATGAAGATCATGAACAGCAGCGCGCAGACCAGCGCCAGCACCCACAGCGCCGGCGCCGCCCGACGAAAGCCGCCGAGCACTGCGGCTGCGCCACCCGCCGCCCCGGCCTCGTGCGCTGCGGCGATGCCGTAAAAGCCGGCGAGAAAGACCGGGCCGAGCAGCATGAAGGCGCCGGCGGCGGCGATCAGCAGCGGGGTCAGGCCGCTGGCCAGCAGGCCGCCGCCGATCAGCGCGCCGCCGACGGTGAAGATCAGCGCATAGGCGACGGACGTGCGGCGGGTCGCCGCGGCGAGCTGCCAGCCATCGCCCAGGGCAGTACGGACGGTGGCGAGGGAAAACGGCTGGAGGATCATGGCGGCGGACGGCTTCGGGCGAGGAAGCCCCAGCCTAGCCGGGCGCGGCCGCCTCGGCTGCGATGTAAATCAAGTTCCGCTCAAGGAATCGAGCGCCCGTTCGCACTCGACCATGATCGCGCAGCCAACTTCCGAGTGGTAATTGGCCGACAGCGACTCGCTCAATTCGTGCGCCGTGTACAGCCCGGCCTCGCGCGACAAGCCGGCGGCGATGCTGCGCGCCAGTTCGTCGCTGGCGGTCGACAGTTGCTGGCGTTCGGCCAGCGCCAGCGAGCGTTTTGAACGGGTCAGCCACTCGGCGCACAGGGTCGCCCCCTGCCCCACCGTCAGCCACTGGCCGTACTCGTAGTAAGCGCCGAGGCGCTCGGCGACCAGCGCGTAGATCAGCGCGACGCGCGTGCCCTTGTCGGTCGCCGGCAGGTGTTCAGTTTGCTTCAGGATCATGCCGGCGATGATGGCACGGATCGGCGCCTATTTCAGGACGAAGCGCACCGTCGCCGGCGCCTTGCCCGGCAAGGCGACCAGAGCGACGGCCTTGGCGCCGGCAAGCTTGTAGCTGCCCTGCGCCTCGAAGTGCTTGCCGACCGGCTGCAGCACCACCTCCTGCTTCTCGCTGCCGAGGAGCAGGGTCAGCCGGGCGCTGGCTCCGGCGACATCCACCGGCTTGCCGTGATCGCGCAAGTGCAGTTGCAGCGACTCCGGCCGGGCGACCAGTTCGTAGTCCACATGTTTGACTTCGCTGACGACGCCGCCGTGCAGCGCTTGGTGATGATGGTCGTGATCGCCGGCGGCCCAGGCCAGGCCTGAGAGGGACAAGGTGCAGGCAGCGACGAGATGGACAGCTTTCATGGAATTTCCTTTCAGTGAGAAGTCAGAGGGCACCGGCGTCCCGGTCGGCGGTCAGGCGTTCCGCCGCCGGGCGGCCGAACAGCCAGAACAGCGCGGGGGTCAGGAAGGTGTCGAGCAGGGTCGAACTGATCAGCCCGGAGAAGATCACCACGGCCACCGGATGCAGGATTTCCGTCCCCGGCCGCTCGGCCTCGAAGAGCAGCGGCGCCAGGGCGAAGGCGGTGACCAGGGCAGTCATCAGCACCGGCGCCAGGCGTTCGAGGGAGCCGCGCAGGATCATCGCCTGATCGAAATTCTCGCCCTCCGTGCGCATCAGGTTGATGTAGTGGCTGACCTTGAGAATGCCGTTGCGCACCGAGATGCCGGCCAGCGTGATGAAGCCGACCAGGGCGGCGACCGACAGCGGCTGCCCGGCAAGCCACAGGCCGATGACGGCGCCGACCAGGGCCAGCGGGATATTGCCCATGATTAGCAGCGACAGGGTCACCGACTTGTAGCGGGAAAACAGCACGACGAACATCAACAGCAGCGAAATGACGGAGAGCAGGCCAACCAGCCGGGAGGCCTCCTCCTGCGCCTGGAACTGGCCGCCGAGGGTGACGAAATAGCCTTCGGGCAACGGGCTTTCGCCGACCACCCGGCGGATGTCGGCAACGATGTCCGAGAGCGCCCGCCCCTGGGCATTGGCCGACAGCACGATGCGCCGCTTGCCGTCGTCGCGGCTGATCTGGTTCGGGCCGTCGCTGTCTTCGATGCTGGCGATCCGTGACAGCGGAATGCGGCCGTTCGGCGTCTCCAGCATGATCCTGCCGAGCCCCTCCAGCGACCGCGCCGCGTCCGGCAGGCGGACGACCAGGGCAAAGCGCCGGCCGCCTTCGACAATCTGCGTCACCTTCTCGCCTTCGACCAGGCTTTGCAGCGTCGCCAGGATTTGCGGGGCCGGCACGCCGTACTGCGCGGCGGCGGCGTAATCGATGCGCACCTTGATCTGCGGTGCCAGCACCTGCTTCTCGATTTCCAGGTCGGCCAGGCCGGGGATGCCGGCCAGCCGGCTGCGCAGCAGGTCGGCCTGGCCGCGCAGGGCATCCAGATCGTCGCCGAAGATCTTGATGGCGATCTGCGAGCGCACGCCGGACAGCATGTGGTCGATGCGGTGCGAAATCGGCTGGCCGATGGCAATCGCCGCCGGCAGATTGACCAGGCGGGCGCGGATGTCGGCGGCGATCGCGTCCATCGACCGCGTCAGTTCGCCGGCCGGCCGCAAACCGACATCGAGTTCGCTGACATGGACGCCTTCGGCATGCTCGTCGAGTTCCGCCCGGCCGCTGCGCCGGCCGACGTGGACCACTTCCGGCACCTGGCTGACCAGCAGCTCGGCCTGTTGCGCCAGCGCCGAAGATTCGGCCAGGACGACGCCCGGATTCAGGCGCATGCCGATCAGCAGCGTGCCCTCATTGAACGGTGGCAGGAAGGTCCTGGCGAAGAACGGCACGGCCGCCAGCGCCACCAGCACGGCCAGGGCGCCGACCGCCACTGCCGCCCGCGGCCGCTGCAGCACGGCCAGCAGACTGCGCCGGTAGCCCGCCTTCAGCCAGGCCAGCAGTTTCGTGTCGCCGTGCTCGAGCGACTTCATGCGCGGCAGCAGGTAGAAGGCGAGCACCGGCGTCACCGTCACCGAAACGACCAGCGAGGCCAGGGTGGACACGATGAAGGCGATGCCAAGCGGCACGAACAGCCGCCCTTCCATGCCCGGCAGGGCAAACAGCGGCAGGAAGACGAGGACGATGATGATCGTCGCGTAGAGAATGGCCGAACGCACTTCCATCGTCGCCCGGGCGACCAGTTCGATCGGATGCATCCGGTGATCTGGATGCTTGGCCCGGTCTTCCTTGAGTCGGCGCAGGACATTCTCGATACCGACGACGGCATCGTCGACCAGGCCGCCGATGGCGATGGCCAGGCCGCCGAGGGTCATGGTGTTGATCGACAGCCCGTAATGATCGAAGACCAGCGCCGTCATGAAGATCGACACCGGGATGGCGGTCAGCGCGATGACCGTCGGCCGCAGGGTGCCGAGGAAGAAGAACAGGATGACGGCGACGAACAGCGAGGCACCGATCAGCTTGCCCTGCAGCGTGCTGATCGAGGCCTCGATGAAACTGGCCTGGCGGAAGGTCACCCGCGGCTCGTCCATGCCCGCCGGCAGGGATTTGCGCAGCTCGTCGAGGGCCGCCTCGATGGTCCGTGTCAGGGCGATGGTGTCGGCCGTCGGCTGCTTCTGGATGCCCAGGATCACCGCCGGCCGGCCTTCGAAGCCGGCATCGCCGCGGCGGATCGCCGGCGCGAAGCTCACCTCGGCAATTTGCCGCAGCAGCACGGCCTGGCCGTGACGCGCCGTCAGCGCCAGATGCTGCAGGTCGTCCAGGCGCGAAGTCCGGCCCAGATGGCGGATCAGATACTCGCGGCCGTTGATTTCGAGAAAGCCGCCCGAGGTGTTGGCGGCGTAGCCCTTGAGCCCCCCGATCAACTGCTCGTGAGTGATGCCCAGCTCGGCCATGCGGACCGTATTGGGCTGCACCTGGAACTGCCGCACTTCGCCGCCGATGGGGATGACCTGGGCGACGCCGGGCACGGCCATCAGGCGCGGCCGGAGAACCCAGTCGGCGAATTCGCGCACCTGCATCGGCGAAATCCGCGCCGTGTCGATGGGAATCGCCACCTGCATGATTTCGCCCATGATCGAACTGATCGGCCCCATGCGCGGCACGACGCCGGTCGGCAGGCCTTCCTCCAGCGAACTCAGGCGCTCGGAGACCATCTGCCGGGCGCGGAAAATGTCCGTCCGCCAGTTGAAGGTGACGTAGATGAACGACAGGCCGGCGCTCGAGGTCGAGCGCACATTCTCGACGCCGGGCAGGCCGTTCAGCGTCGTTTCCAGCGGGAAGGTGATCAGCTGCTCGACCTCCTCGGCGGCCATGCCGCCGGCCTCGGTCATGATCGTCACGGTCGGCTTGTTGAGGTCGGGAAAGACATCCACCGGTGCCCGGCTCAGCGTCAGGGCGCCGTAGCCCATCAGGGCCAGGCTGGCCATCAGCACCAGCAGGCGGTTGCTCAGGCTGTGGTCGAGTAGCCACTTGAACATGTCGGCCCTTCCCTCAGCGAATCTGGTTGATCAGCGCGGCGGCGCGCACGGCGACACGGTCGCCCGGCTGCAGGCCGGCGGTGACGACCACGTTGCCGCCATCCAGCGGCTCGGCCGTCACCACCCGCGGCACGAAGCGTTCCGGCGCCGTCTTGACCCAGACGATGTCTTGATTCACCGGGCTCTTCATCAGGGCGGCGGCCGGGATGGCCATCCCCTGAACTGTGCGGCGACTATGCACGAACACCTTCAGTGGCTGGCCGAGCGCCAGTCCGGCCAGCGCCGCACCCTGGCCGGAAAAACTCACCGGCAAGGCCTGATCGCGCAGGCTGCGCGCCACGCCGAGCAGGCGTAACGGAACTTGCTGCTCGCCGACCGTGATAGTGGCACCGGCGATATCGCCGGCCAGCGCCGGATCGAACAGCAGGGCCTCGATCAGCAGGCGTTGCGGATCGACGATCTCGAACAGGGTTTCGCGGGCTTCGACCACCTGCCCGGACACCACGTTGGCCGAAGCGACGACGCCGGACACCGGCGCCCGTAACTGTTCGTTGGCGACGGCGGCCTCGGCTTCCTCGATCACCTTGCGCGGCACCGTATCGCTCAGCTCGCGCAGGCGGCGCAGGCGGCTTTCCGCCAGGGAGCGCCCCTGGCCGCCGATCTCCGGCGTCACGTAGGCCAGCACTTCGCCCTTACGTACCGTCTGGCCGGGCAGCGGCAGGCCGCGCGGACCGGGAGTGACGCGCCCGGCGACGATGGCCTGGACCTTGCCGCCGGCATTGGGGTCCATCACCACCTTGCCGTTCAGTTCCATGGCGCGCGGCAGCTTGCCAGGAACGACGGCCAGCGTGCGCACGCCGATCTGACGCTGCGCCGGTTTGGGCAGGAAGACGCTGCCGTCGGGCTGGCGTTTTGGCCCGTTGCCGGCGGCGGCCGGCGGCGCATCGCCGTGATCATGGCCTTCGCCGGCGCGAACCGGCAGCGTGCCGAGGACAACTACGAGACAGAGTGCGGGAATCAGGAGGCGCGTTTTCATGCTGCACCGCCCGTGGCATGCTGGCTGGCGGCGCGCCGGCGCCGTACCAGCAGGCCGAGCGTGGCCAGGCCGGCGAAGGCGCCGCCGGCCCATCCGAGATACTCCGGCCAGGAGTGAAGATGGGCGGCAACAGCGGGGTCTTCAGCGTGGACGTCGAGTTCGCCGGTCAGCAGGTCACTTTCCTCACCCGCCAACAGCGTAAAAGTCAGGGGCTTGCTGCCGACCTGGCGCAGCGTGCTTAGAGCCGCTGGATCGGCCAGGGCATAGTCGCCATGGTCGGCGTGGAACGGCGCGGCGATGCTGCGGCCATCGACATCGACAGTGAGCGTGGCATGAAGCACCGGCTCGTTGCTGTCAGCCCGGTCAATCAGGATGGACAACTCGTCGGCGTGCAAGCGGCCGACCAGTTCGAAGGATTCCGAAACCGCTGTGATGACCGGCAGGGATGGCGCGGCTGCAGCGACCGCAGGGGCGCCATGGTCGTGGTCATCGCCGGCCAGGGCAGCTGTCGCAACGACCATCAGCAACGCAGCGCTCAACGTGAATTGGCTTTTCATGGGGTTACTCCTTGTTGTTCGGGCAGCAGGCCCAGGGCCTGCCGTAGCGCCGAGATGGCGGCCGCATGCTCGATGCGCAGGCGGGCGCTGTGCCGTTCGGCCTCGACGGCTTCGAGCTCGATACGCAGCCGGGTGGGCAGATCGCTTTCGCCCAGGCGGAAGGACTTGTCGAAGAAGGTGCGCGACTCGCGTGCCAGCTGCGCCCGCCTGTCGGCGGCAGCCAGCTGGAGGCGCGTCGATTCGACACGCACGCGGGCCGCCTCCAGGTCGGCCAGCAGGCGCTCGCGTTCGAGGCTCAGTTGTCCTTCGCTTTCAACCGCTTCGGCATGCGCCAGCCCGAGCCTGGCGCGCTGGCGGCTGGCCGAGCCGAAGGGAATGCGCACGCCGAGCGTCAGGCTCTGCTGATAGCCCGCGTCGAATGCCGCCCGGTCGCGCGTTGTCAGCACGGTCAATTCGGGATTGGCGCGCGTCTGTACGGCGGCCAGATCGGCGACCTTGCGCGCCACCTCGACCCGGTCCAGCCATTCGGCAACCGCGGGATGCGCGGCGTCCAGGGCGGAAAAATCGGCCGGCACGACGGGTAGCGGCTCAGCTGTATCCGTGCCGCTGGCCTCGGGCAGGCTACCAGTCAGCGCGCGCAACTGCTGGCGCGCCGTGGCCAGCAGCGCCTCGGCCTCGGCCAGTGCCATCTCGGCGCTGGCCGCCGCGCCATCGGCCTGATGCTGATCGGCGCGGGCCATGTCGCCGACCTTGACCCGCTGGGCGACATCTGCCGCCAGGCGCTGGGCGCTGGCCAGACGTTCACCGGCCAGCCCCACCTCGCCGCGGGCGCGCTGCCAGTTCCACCAGGCGACGCGGACGCTGGCCGCCGTCCGCAGTTGCGCCGCCGCTGCCCGGCTACCCGTCGCCCGCGACTCAGCCTCGGCCAGCGCCCCGCTATGGGCGCGCTCGCCGGGCAGCCACAACGGTAGGGCCAGGCCGGCGACATATTCCCGGCCGCCCTGGTTCTGCATCGGCTGGTCGGTCTTGGCGGACAGTTCGAGTACCGGCGGCTCGGCCGTCCAGCTCTCGGCGACCTGCCGCCGTGCCTCGGCCACCTCGCGTCGAAGGTCGAGCGACTGCGCTTCCGGCTGCCGCGCCCAGGCCGCGGCGAATGCCTGGCTCAGCGTGGCGGGCGCCGCGACGGCGACCGGCTGCGCGCGCAGTTCCCCCGCCGCCAGCGCGGCCAGCGCGCACAGCCTGAGGACGAGCCGGCTGGGCAAGAAAAATACGTGAGGTGAAACAGGGTGGTGAGGCGACATCCAATTCTCCAGTGAGCAAACGACAC
The DNA here is from genome assembly GCA_002842345.1 of Betaproteobacteria bacterium HGW-Betaproteobacteria-12. Classification (GTDB taxonomy): domain Bacteria; phylum Pseudomonadota; class Gammaproteobacteria; order Burkholderiales; family Rhodocyclaceae; genus Azonexus. Next base: position 11,814 of record PHCU01000028.1, read on the forward strand.
ACGGGGAATCGGCGGAGCGCGACGCGGAAGGCGTCGCCGGACGGCGTGCGGATCAGGCCGCGACGACCATCAGGGAGAACGCAGGAAGGTGCTGTCCGCCCCGCCGATCAGGCGCGGGCGAACCAGTTGGGACGTTCGGGCAAAGCGGACGCAGCCGAGGACAGCGCACCGGGCGGCCGGGAAATGACGAACGAAAGGCCGCTGGCCAAAGGCAAGCTGATGTCGGCAAAAAGCGCCACGACGCCGCCGGCATGGCAGGGACCGCAGTCGTTGTCGATACTGCCGGCAAGATCGCCGTCCGGAAGCGCATCAGGTTCGGCATCGGCATGGTGCTCGTGTTCGTGATGGCCGAAGTGTTGCGTGCCGGCATCGCTTTCGTGCTGGCAATAGACGGCCGCTGCCGCCCAGGAGAACTGGAGCGGCAGGAAAATGATCAGGAAGATGGCAAGCCAGCGACGCATGGGGCGGACTATAGCCGACGGAGCGGCGATCCGAAACCCGCCTGAATCAAAACTTCGCACCGGCGTCCTCAGCAGCATTCCGCCTCGACCTGCAGCAGCAGCGCCAGTGCCGCCGTGTCGCCACAGTCCTCGAACAGCTCGCGGATTTGGTTGATATGCGCATGGACCAGGAACAGGTCGTCCGGTGCCGGCCCGCTGGGCGGCTGGCGCTTGGCCATGACGTACTGCCAGAAGGCGCGCTCGTCGCCGGCGGCCGGCAGGTTGCGCTCGATGCAGTCGATCAGGCGGCGGGCATTGCCGGCGCAATTGATACCGGCAAAGCTGAGGTAGCGGTCGGTCTTCTGCCGGCACGGGCAGTCGGCGGCGGGCGAGGTGGTGGCGTCCATGTCTTTCTCCGGGGTCGGCAACATGGCACCACTCTAGCCGCGTGGCGCCGGCCTTTCCGTCGGCTGGCCGACACTTTCCGGACAATATTCGGCCAGCACCGCCAGCGAGCGCACGCGCAGGCTGCGCCGGCCGTGGCGCTGCAGCAGCCCTTCCCGCTCCCACTGGTTGAGCAGCGAGGACACGGTCTGCCGGGTGCTGCCGAGCAGGCTGGCGATGTCCTCGGTGCCGAGGTCGAGCGGTATCAGCCAGCCGTCATCGGTCGGCTGGCCGCGGCGTTCGGCCAGGCCGAGCAGGAAGCGGGCGAGGCGGGCCGGCACCTCGCGGAAGGCCAGATCCTCGATCAGATGCACGGCATTGGCCAGCAGCCGGCCGAGCACCCGCATCATCACCGGGGTGATGGACGGATCGCTGGCCAGCCGGCGGGCGAAGGTCGGCGTGTCGATGACGTTCAGCACGCTATCGGCCACCGCCGCGACGTAGGTCGGCGTATGCGTCGTGTAGATGTCGCCCGGGCCGAGGAAACTCAGGCTCAGTTCGCGGTTCTCGCCGGCCAGGTAGACGCGCAGGCGCCCCGATTCGACGACGAAAACCTGGTCGCGGGCGCTGGCCGGCGTCGCCAGCAGGCAGCCCCGAACGACCTCGCGACGGGCGAAGCCGCTGAGCAGGCCGGGCGGGATCGGCGATCCTGCCGGCGGGTGATGAAGGTGGTTGGCAGCATCCATGCCCGCCTCGAAGCAAGAGCAGGACCACGCATCGCTCGCGTCAAATCAATGACTTGGCTGGCTCCGGCGTGTCGGAATCACGACAAGTCGCTGGTTCAGACAGCGACCAGGGTCTGCCGCCCGTACCATTCCTCGCCGGCCGGCAGACTGACCGCTTGGCGGGCGATGGCGGCCTCGACGCAGAGCATCTGCCGCCAGCCGTCGGCCGGCATGTCGGCCATGCCGGCACAGCCCTCGACCCAGGGATTCCACACCACGACATCGGGGAAGCCCTGGCACTGGATGCCCAGGCTGTGATTGCCGGCCTTCAGCAACTGCGGCCGTTTGACGTCGTGATAGACGCGGTCGAGCGGCGCATCGACGATGACTTCGGTACCACTGTCGCGGATGATCCGGTCGCCATTGGCAGCGTCGCGGTATTCGTAGCCGTAGAGCCCCTCGAGCGCCGCATCCTCGACCTGGACCAAGCGCAGGTAGGAATGCAGGGCGCCGGTGAAGCTGAAGGGCGCGCTGCCGGTGTTGGTGACGCAGAACTCGACGTCGATGCGATCGGCCTCCAGCATCAGCGTCAGTTCAGCGCGGAAGGCATACGGCCAGAGGGCGCGCGTCGCTTCGTCGTCGCTGATTTCCAGGGTAACCAGCGCGAAGTCGTCAGCGCTGCGTTCGGCCGCCAGAGACCACGGGCGGGTGCGCACGAAACCGTGCTTCGGCAACTCGCCCATGGCGGAGAACTGCGGAAAGCAGACCGGAATGCCGCCGCGGATGGCGACACTGCCGTCGAACACCGCCTTGTCGGAAAGGAACAGGCGCTCGCGCCCGTCCGGCATCTTCCAGGACAGCACTTGTGCCCCGAGTTGGCTGATCACGGCACGGGCGCCACGCGGCCCGTTCAGGCGCCAGGCGGCGATGCCCTGGAATTCGATGCGTTCAATGGAAGGTTTCATGTTGCTCCGGTGCCTTGGGCACCACATAGAGTTGCGGGCGGATGTGCAGGAACTCGACGTTGCCGCCGAGCAGCGTGACGCTGCCGGAACAGCGGTTGTCGCCGGTATCGCTGAATTCAAAGCTATAGACGCGACGCAGGCGGAAATGCCCGGCATCGTTGCGGGCCGGGCGGATCGACAGGCCGACCACGGTTTCGTCGAGGAACTGCAGGCCCTCCTGGGCACAGGCTTTTTGCGCCGCGTGTACGCCGGCTTCGCGGGCCTTGAGCGTATCGAACCAGAACCAGATGGCAGCGGCGATGGCGGCAATCACCAGTATTTCGAGGAAGTCCATCCGCCAAGTATACGGAAAGGAGGAAATACGCCACGGAAAATGAACCGGATTTGCTGGATAATGCGAACGTCAAAAAATGCCATGATGTTGATGAACTCTCCGCTGCAACGCCTGCGCGATCTCCTGCCGTTTTCCCTGCCGCATTCCGAAGACCGCGAACCGGTTTCGGCGAGCCGCCTGCCGGAATCGACGGGACTGGCGCCGCTGGTCGCCATCGCCCGGCTGAGCGACGAAGTAGTGCCGGCCATCGGCCGCCAGAGCAACCTGCACATGCGCTTCAAGCTGCTGGAAGAGGCCCGGCACGAGGCCGAACAGGCCCTGCCGGCCCTGGAGCGGCAGATTGGCGAGGCGACCCTGCCGCTGCCGAAGTCGGCGACCACCGCCGCCTTGCAAGCCGACAACCTGCTCAAGCGTCTGGCCCAGGCGTACGTGGACATCGCCCGCAGCATTTTCCGCAACCACCACGCAACCCTCGCCCACCTGCTGCATCGCGCCACCGAACGGGCCATGGCCGTGCTCGCCCGGCGGCAATTGCTGGCCGGACGCGCCTACGCCGCCCCGTCGGCGAATTCCTGGCTGTTGCTGCACGAGCTCTACCGGATGACCTGCGACCCGCGCAGCAAACCGCTCAATGGCGAAACGGCGCCGATCGAGCATGAATATCTCGGCGCCCTGCTGTTCGCCTTTCTCGAACCGAACAAACTGCCGCGCAACGAACTCGACAGCGTCCATGCCTGCACTCAGCAGCTCGCGGCCTATGCCGTCATCGCCGAGGCCACCTCCGAAGCCCTGGCCCGCAAAAATGCCGATGCCTGCTTCCTGATTCGTTCCGAAGAAGGCAACGCCGGCTTTCCGCTGACCCGCCTGCCGGCCGAAAGCCCGTTCTCCGGCGGGCTGATCGTCGACTGCTCGCAAGTGCTGGCGGCCCTCGACCGCAATATTGCCCGGCAGCCGGGCAAGCCGGTACAGCCTGACCTCGATGCGCCGCTGGCGCTGCTGCAGACCTTGCGTGTCGCGCTCGTCGGGCGTAGCGCCCGGCGTTTCAGCCGCAGCAAATTCCGGCCGCGCGCCGATCTGGTCGGCGGCCTCGACCAGGTGATCAGCTTTCTCGACGGCAACACCTTCTCCCGCCGCGCCCACGACGCTACCTACCGGCAGGAATCGCGCAACTTCGCGCCGAGCGAATGGTCGCTGATCGATGAAAGCCCCGACGGTTTCCTGGTCCGTTTCATCAAGGGCGAGAAATGCCAGTTCGGCGCCGGCGACATCGTTGCCCTGCAACCGCGCGAGTCGAGCCGCATCCACGTCTGCCTGGTACGCCGCATTTCCGCCAACCGCAATCGGCTGGAACTCGGCCTGCAACTGCTGTCGCCGCAGGTCAGCGTGGTCAGCCTGCCGAACGGCAGCGCCGCCGGCATGCGCGCCATCTTCCTGCACAGCCTGCCGGCCTATGGCCGCTTCTCCGGCCTGGTTATCGCCCCGGGCAAGCTCAACGGCAGCACGCAACTCAGTTTCAACACGCTCGGCCGCAGCATCGAAAGACGTGTCGGCAAGACCCTGGAAGCCAACGAGGGGCTAGAATTCGTCACCCTCGAACCGCTGCCCCACTAGGCTCAAATGCTCAGCTACCGCCATGCCTTCCACGCCGGCAACCACGCCGACGTGCTGAAACACCTGATCCTGATCCAGATCGCCCAGTACCTGGGTGAAAAGCCGACGCCCTTCTGGATCATCGACACCCATGCCGGTGCCGGGCATTACGCCCTTGACTCGGCACATGCCAGCAAACTGGCCGAATACCGCGACGGCATCGGCCGCCTGTGGGAGGCCAAAGGCTTGCCGCCGGCCGCCGCCGACTACGTCGACTTCATCCGCCTGCAGAACCCGGACGGCCAGTTGCGCCACTACCCCGGTTCACCCTGGCTGGCCAGCCAGTTGCTGCGCGAAACCGACCGCCTGCGCCTCTACGAACTACACAGCAGCGACGTCAAGCTGCTGCAGGAATGCTTCTGCAACGGCGGCCGCCAGATCATGGTCACCGCCGGCGATGGCTTCGCCGGCCTGAAGGCCGTCCTGCCACCGCCGCCGCGCCGCGCCCTGGTCCTCATCGACCCGTCCTACGAGACGCGCGACGACTACGCCAATGTGCTCAAGGGCCTGCAGGACGCCCTGAAGCGCTTCCCCACCGGCACCTACGCGCTGTGGTATCCGATGCTGTCGAAGCCGGAGTCGGTCAAGCTGCCCGGCCGCCTGAAGGCGCTCGGCGCCGACAACTGGCTGCACGCCACGCTGCAGGTCAACGCACCGCCCCGCGACGGCTTCGGCATGTTCGGCAGCGGTATGTTCATCATCAATCCGCCATGGACGCTGGAGAAGACACTGCACGAGACGCTACCCGTGCTGGTGCCGCTGCTCGCCCAGGGCGAAGGCGCCAAGTACTCGCTGGAAAGCGAGTCAACCTAGCTCGGTGTATTTGGCGCGCGAGCCGCGCGCCTTGGCGACCGGGTATTTTTCACCGTTCTTGAGCAGTTTGGCCTGCGCCGCGGCCAGCAGGTCGATACCGGCGTTATCGGCGATCAGCAGCAGGTAGAGCAGGATGTCGGCGCATTCGTCGCGCAAGGCCTCCGCTGCCAGTGCATCGCCCGGCAGCGCATCGATTTCCTGGTCCGTCTTCCACTGCGTCAGTTCGAGCAGTTCGCCGGCTTCCAGGTTGAGCGAGACGATCAGGTTGCGCAGCGAATGGAATTGCCGCCAGTCGCGGGCATCGCGGAAGGCCAGCAGTTCGCTGGTCAGGGCTTGCAGGGCGCTCATCTTTATTTCCTTATCGACAATGGATCGATGATGCCACAGGGCGAGGCCGCTAAAATGATGGCTCCATCCGCCGCCCGCGCCCCATGAAACTCCCTTCGCTCAACCTGCAGATCCTCGCCGGCTGTCTCGTCGGCATCGCCGGCGGCCTCTGGCTGGCCGCCGAGGGCGCCACGCCGGCGGCACAGAACACGCTGTACGGCGCCAAGCTGCTCGGCAACCTGTTCCTCGACCTGCTGCGCATGGTGCTGGTGCCGCTGGTCTTTTCGTCGATCGTCGTTGGCGTCGCCAATCTGCGCGCCCACGACCAGATGCACCGGGTGTGGACGACGACGCTGCTCTTCTTCTTCGCCACCATGGGCCTGGCCATCGTCATCGGCTTCGGCGCCGCGCACCTGTTCCGGCCGGGCGACGGCCTGCAGCTGGCGATGTTCGCCGAGGCAACGCAGAACTTCCAGGCCCGGCAGATGCCGTTGCCCGAGTACATCGCCCAGTTCCTCCGTGGGCTGTTCCAGAATCCGTTCAAGGCGCTGGCCAACGGCGAGATCCTGGCCATCGTCATCGTCGCGCTGTTCCTCGGCATCGCGCTGGTCGTCGGCGGCGAGCGTTACCGCAATATCCGCAATCTGATCGGCGAAGTGCAGGAACTCTGCCTGCGCATCGTCGGCTGGATCATGCACCTGGCGCCCTTCGGCATCGCCGCCCTGCTGCTGCAACTGTTCGCCTCACAGAAGGGCGAGCTGCTGCTCAGCCTCGGCCACTTCATCGCCGTCGTCACCGGCACCACGCTGTTCCACGGCCTGATCGTGCTGCCGGCCATCCTCTGGGCGATCACCCGGATGTCGCCGCGACGCTTCTTCAAGGGCAGCCGCGAAGCGCTGATCACCGCCTTCGCCACCAGTTCGAGCGCCGCCACGCTGCCGGTGTCGCTGCGCTGCGCCGAGCAGCACCTGCACGTGAAGAAGGATGTCGCCAGTTTCGTCGTGCCGCTCGGGGCGACGATGAACATGGATGGCACGGCGCTGTACGAGGCAGCGGCGGCCCTGTTCGTCGCCCGCCTGGCCGGCATCGAGCTCGACCTGGCCAGCCAGCTGATCATCTTCTTCGTCGCCATGCTCGGGGCCATCGGCGCCCCCGGCATTCCCAGCACCGGCATGCTGTCGATGGTGCTGGTGCTCGAATCGGTCGGCCTGCCGACCGAGGCCATCGCCATCCTGCTGCCGATCGACCGCATCCTCGACACCGTGCGCACGGCGGTCAATGTCGAAGGCGACCTGGTCGGCGCCGTCGTCGTTCAGCAACTGGCCGGCGGCGGCGAGACGGCGACCAGCTGATCAGCCGCTGCGCCCGAGTTCGTCATCGAGATCCTTGATCTGGCGGATGATGGCGACCAGCCGGCGACCGGCGGTGGTCAGCGCGTATTCGGTGCGCGGCGGCGTTTCGGCGAAGACCTGCTTGTCGATCAGGCCGTAGTCGCCCAGCTTGCGCAGGCGTTCGCTCAGCACCTTGGTCGAGATGCCGGCGATATGGCGCTCCAGCGCTCCCGGCCGGCAGACGCCGTCGGCGATGGCGCCGAGCACCGACACCGACCACTTGCAGCCAACCACGTCCTCGAGCTTCTGGTAGCTGCTCGGTAGGGCCACGGGTGAAATTTTCTTCTTTTCCATAATCAGCAACTTACCCCAATAAGTAACCGGGGCACCGAAAAGTGCCCGCTAACAATCGGCGACAGGCTCTCCTAGCATGGGTTCAGGCACGGCGGTTCGACTGCCGCGCCAATCCACAGCCTAACGGAGGAAATCATGAAAACCAAAGCCGTCTTCTATCACGCCGGATGCCCGGTCTGCGTCGCTGCCGAACAGAACGTCGCCAGCGCCCTCGATAGCCAGCGCTTCGACGTCGAGATCGTCCATCTCGGCAGCAACCGGGGCCGCCTGGGCGAGGCCGAGGCGGCCGGGGTCAAGTCGGTGCCGGCCCTGGTCATCGATGGCACGCCCTATCACATCAACTTCGGCGCGCCGCTGGAAGCGCTGAAGTAAGGCGCCGCTACGGGATCTCGATGCCCTGGCGACGCAACCACTGGCGGTCGAGTTCCCAGCGAATCCCCTTGATGCCGGGCTGGGCCAGGACGATATCCTTGGCCTCGTCCTGCACCTGCCCGAGCAGCCGCTCGACGGCGATGAACTCCGGGTTGTTGTGGTCCTTGACGTTGATCTTCGGATAGAGGACGCCGAGCATGCGGAAGGCCGGCGCATCGAAATTGCGCGGCGTCGACATCACTGCCGTCTCGCCTTCGACACGCAGCACCTGGAACTGGTAGGGATAGTTGCGCAGGCGCTCGCTGGCCTGGGTGGCGAGGATGTCATTGAGCTGCCGCGTTCGCGCATCCGGGCGGCGGATCGCCCAGTCGAGCGCGACCAGCAGGATGATGACGAGTAAGGCCCATTGCCAGGACTTGATCTGTCGAAAATTCATGGTGTCTCCATAGCCAACACGCTGTTCTGCCCCGCCGGCAGCTGGCGCAGCGTAACATTGTCGGCCCGGCCGCGCTGCAGGATATCCGTCGGCCAAGGCATACAGAACAAGGAGACGCAAATGCCCCTCTTCAAGCTCGGCGACAAACAGCCGCAACTCGGCGCCAACGCCTGGGTCGCTCCCAACGCCACAGTGATCGGCGACATCCGCCTCGGCGCCAACACCTCGATCTGGTTTAACGCCACCCTGCGCGGCGACAACGACCCGATCCATATCGGCGACAACACCAATATCCAGGACGGCTCGGTGCTGCACACCGACGAAGGCGTGCCGATGCACATCGGCGCCAACGTCACCGTCGGCCACCTGGTCATGCTGCACGGCTGCACGGTCGGCGACGGCAGCCTGATCGGCATCGGTTCGGTGATCCTCAACCGGGCGGTGATCGGCCAGGGCTGCATCGTCGGCGCCAACACGTTGATCCCGGAAGGCAAAGTGTTTCCCGACCGCTCGCTGATCGTCGGCTCGCCGGGCAAGGTGGTGCGCCAGCTCTCCGATGAGGAAGTGGCCAAGCTGCAAGCCTCGGCCGCGCACTACGTGGCCAACGCCGCCCGCTACCGCGATACGCTGACGTCGCTGTAAACGACAACGCGGGGCCGTAGCCCCGCGCTTCTTGCGATTTCCGGAAGGCTCAGATGGCGCTGGCCAGGTTCGACAGCGTGACGTTCGGCCGGAAAGTTTCCATGACCTTCTGCAGGCCGACCTTCGCCCGCAGGTTGATCACCAACGGTGCGCGCAGGTTCGGCGCGATCTCGGCCTTGCCCTCGCCGTCCTTCTTGAACAGCACCTGCATCACCGCCACGTCCGCTTCAGCCGGTGCCTGCAGCAATGCCATTTCGGCATCGCTCAGCGCCAGCTCGTAATTGAAGCCGAGCGTCGCCGGATCGACAATCAGCAGCGCCAGCGCCGGGTCGTCCAGCGACTGCAGCGTGAAACTGGCGCCCTGCTCGTCTTCCTTGACCAGCGTGTAGCGCTTGCTACCCTCGAAGCCGACCAGGCCGTTCGGGAACGTGATGATTTTCTCGGGGTCGATTTCGACGGATCCGAACAGATAGGTTTCGACTTTCATGCTTCTCCTCCCGTTGATTGGCTGCTTAGCCATTCATCCTACACCATCCCTCCGGCGGTTGTAATTTGCCCCCGGATTACGCATCATTCACCCCCCTTTTTGCCGTACCGCCCCTACATGCTCGCTCCCATCGAACACCGCATCGCCGTCGAACTCGGCGTCCGTCCCGCCCAGGTCAAGGCCGCCGTCCAGTTGCTCGACGAAGGCGCCACCGTGCCCTTCATCGCCCGCTACCGCAAGGAAGTGACCGGCGAACTCGACGACACGCAATTGCGCAATCTCGAGGAGCGCCTGACCTATCTGCGCGACCTCGAAGACCGCCGCGTTGCCGTGCTGGCCAGTATCGAGGAACAGGGCAAGCTGACGCCGGAACTGCGGGCGGTGATCGAGGATGCCGAAACCAAGCAGCGCCTCGAAGACCTCTACCTGCCCTACAAGCAGAAGCGCCGGACCAAGGCGCAGATCGCCCGCGAAGCCGGCATCGAGCCGCTGGCGTTGGCGCTGCTCGACAACCCCGAGCTGACGCCGGAAGACGAAGCCGAGAAATATCTGAACGCCGACGCCGGTTTCGCCGACAGCAAGGCGGTGCTCGACGGCGCCCGGCAGATCCTGATGGAGAAGTTCGCCGAAGACGCGCAACTGCTGCAGACCCTGCGCGAGTATCTGAAGGAACACGGGTTGCTCAAGTCCACCGTGATTGAAGGCAAGGAAAGCGAGGGCGCCAAGTTCCGCGACTGGTTCGACTTCGCCGAATCGATTGTCGATATGCCTTCACACCGCGCCCTGGCGCTGCTGCGCGGGCGCAACGAAGGCTTCCTCAACGTCAGCCTGGTGCTCGATTCGGAACTCAACGAAGAGGCCGTCAAACCCGGCTCCAACCCCTGCGAACAGCGCATCGCCGCCCGCTTCGGCATCAAGGCGCAGAACCGTCCGGCCGACAAATGGCTGCAGGACACCGTGCGCTGGACCTGGAAGGTCAAGGTCTATACCCACCTCGAACTCGAACTGGTCAATGAACTGCGCGAGCGCGCCGAGGAAGAAGCCATCCGCATCTTCGGCAAGAACCTCAAAGATTTGCTGCTCGCCGCGCCGGCCGGCCAGCACGTGACCATGGGCGTCGACCCGGGCATCCGCACCGGCTGCAAGCTCGCCGTCGTCGACGCCACCGGCAAGCTGCTCGACACCGCCACCATCTACCCGCACGAACCGCGCAACGACTGGGGCGGCTCGATCTCGACCATCGCCCGCCTGGCCTCGGCGCATGGCGTGACCCTGGTCGCCATCGGCAACGGCACGGCCAGCCGCGAAACCGACAAGCTGGTGCAGGACGTCATGAAGAAGTACCCGGAAGCCAGGCTGCAGAAAATCGTCGTCTCGGAAGCCGGCGCCTCGGTCTATTCAGCCTCCGAACTGGCGGCGAAGGAATTCCCCGACCTCGACGTGTCGATCCGCGGCGCGGTGTCGATCGCCCGCCGCCTGCAGGATCCGCTGGCCGAGCTGGTCAAGATCGAGCCGAAATCCATCGGCGTCGGCCAGTACCAGCACGACGTGTCGCAAACCAAGCTGGCCCGCAACCTCGATGCCGTCGTCGAGGACTGCGTGAACGCTGTCGGCGTCGACGTCAACACTGCCTCGGTGCCGCTGCTTACCCGCATCTCCGGCCTCAACGGCAGCCTGGCCGCCAACATAGTCAGCTACCGCGACACCCACGGTGCCTTCAAGTCACGCGACGAGTTGAAGAAAGTGCCGCGCCTGGGCGACAAAACCTTCGAGCAGGCGGCGGGCTTCCTGCGCGTGCCGAACGGCGACAACCCGCTCGATGCTTCCTCGGTCCACCCGGAAGCCTATCCGGTCGTGCAAAAGATCATCGTCGACCTGAATAAATCGATGAAGGAGATCCTCGGCAACAGCCAGGCGCTGAAGGGCCTGAACCCGAGCAAATACACCGACGAGCGCTTCGGCCTGCCGACGGTGCAGGACATCTTCAAGGAACTGGAAAAACCCGGCCGCGACCCGCGTCCCGAGTTCAAGACGGCGACCTTTGCCGACGGCGTCGAGGAAGTGAAGGATCTGCGCCCGGGCATGATTCTCGAAGGCGTCGTCACCAACGTCGCCGCCTTCGGTGCCTTCGTCGACATCGGCGTGCACCAGGACGGCCTGGTCCACGTTTCCGCCCTGTCCAACACCTTCGTCAAGGATCCGCACACCATCGTCAAGGCCGGCCAGGTGGTCAAGGTCAAGGTTCTGGAAGTCGACCTGGCCCGCCAGCGCATCGCGCTGACCATGCGCATGAGCGACGAACCGGGCAAGGGTCGCAGCGCCGAAGCGGGCAGCCAGCGCGGTGCGCCGTTGTCGAAACAACAGACCCGGCACAACGCGCCGCCAGCGAGCGGCAACGCGATGGCCAGCGCCTTCGCCCGACTGAAAAAGTAACGCCGCTTCGGGGATGCCGGCTTGGCCCGGTCATCCCCTTCGCGACCGCTGGTCGGCCGATTGCTGACAAATGCCAAAAGCGCGTAATATGGCATCGTCTATTACCTTTGGCATACTACCGAGCGGCATGCGCAGTCGACTTTTCCTGCTTTGCTTGCTGCTCGCCAGCCAGTTCTTCGGCACCTTGCCGGCGGCGGCCGCCGGTAGCGTTGGCGAGCCGATCGAGCAAGTGCTCTCGGGCGTTTTCCGGCAGCACAATGCGATCATGCTGCTGATCGAACCGGACAGCGGCCGCATCGTCGATGCCAATATGGCCGCCAGCCGCTTCTACGGATACCCGATCGCGACGCTGCAGCAGCTGAGCATCCAGGACATCAACGCCCTCAACGCCGAGGAAATCGCCCACGAGCGCAAGCTGGCGCAGAGCGAAAAGCGCAACTACTTCATCTTCCCGCACCGTCTGGCCGACGACAGCATCCGTACCGTCGAAGTCTATTCGGCGCCGGTCAGCATCCGCCCCGACCGGCAACTGCTGCTGTCGATCATCCACGACGTCTCCGGCAAATACCTGCCGGAAGATGAACTGATGAAGTATCAGGAGCGCCTGCAGGATCTGGTCGAGGAGCGAACCCGCCAGCTGACCCAACAGCACGATCGGGAAAAGCTGTTGTTCATCGGCGCCGTCGCCGCCCAGTTCGCGCTGATCGCCGCCCTCGTCTACGCCATTCGCCGGCGCCGTCAGGCCGAACGCTCGCTGCTCCAGGGCCAGGCCGAACTGCAGGACAGCGAAGCCTACAACCGGGTGCTGTTCAGCGATTCGCAACTCGCCCTGGTGGTCATCGACCCGGACAGCGGCCGCTTCATCGACTGCAACGAAGCCGCCGTGAGCATCTACGGGGCCGCTTCCCGCGCCGCCGTCCTGGCGCTGACGCCGGCCGAGGTGTCGACGCCGCAGCAGGCCGACGGCACCCCATCCACCCTAGCCGCGCAGGCGCATATCCAGCGCGCCCTGAAGGAGGGGCTGGATGTCTTCCAGTGGCGGCACCAGCGTGCCGATGGCGAGACCTGGGATGGCGAAGTCCGCCTGATGAAATTCCAGCACCACGGCAGGACCCTGCTCCAGTTCAGCCTGACCGACATCACCGAACGCCTGCGCAGCGAACAGCAACTGGCCGATTACCGCGACAATCTGGAAGGCATGGTCGAGGCCCGCACGCGCGAACTGGCCAGCGCCCTGGCAGCGGCCGATGCCGCCAACCGGGCAAAAACCTCCTTTCTGGCCAACATGAGCCACGAAATCCGCACGCCGCTGAACGGCGTCATCGGCATGACCTACCTGCTCCAGCGCGACGACCCGACGCCGCGCCAGCAGGAGCGCCTGCACAAGATCGCCGACTCCACCCAGCACCTGCTCGGCATTCTCAACGACATCCTCGACATCTCCCGCATCGAGGCCAACAAGGTGGTGCTCGAGGAAACCCTGATTGCCCCGGCCCGCCTGGTCGACGAGGTGGTCTCCATGCTCGGCGAGAAGGCGCGCGAAAAGCACCTGCGCCTGCTGATCGACATGAGCGGCGCCCCCGAGCGCGCCATCGGCGATGGTGTGCGCCTGAAACAGGCGCTGGTCAATTACCTGGGCAATGCGATCAAATTCACCGAGCGGGGCGAAATCCGCATCCGCGGCCGCATCCTGGTCGAAAGCGAGGCCGGGATGCTGGTCTGTTTCGAGGTCGAGGACAGCGGCATCGGCATCGAACCGGAGGCGCTGGCCCGCCTCTTCGCGCCCTTCGAACAGGCCGACAACTCGACCACTCGGCGCTTTGGCGGGACCGGTCTGGGCCTCGCCATCACCCGGCGCCTGGCCCAACTGATGAACGGCGATGCCGGCGCCGAAAGCACTCCCGGCCAGGGCAGCACCTTCTGGTTTACCGCCCTGCTGCACCGCGCCCCCGCCTCCGCCGCGCCCATGTCCACGGCCGAGCCGGCGCCGATGGCACCGACAACGCGCGACAAACGCCTGCTGCTCGTCGAAGACGAAGCGATCAACCGCGAAGTGGCCATCGACATGCTGCGCGACCTCGGCCTGCACATCGACATCGCCAGCGATGGCCGGGAAGCCGTCCGCCTGGCCCGGCAAAACCGCTACGACCTGATCCTGATGGACGTGCGCATGCCCGGCATGGACGGCCTGGAAGCCACGCGCAGCATCCGCCGCCAGGAAAACGGCCGGCCTGCGCCGATCCTGGCCCTCACCGCCAACACCTTCGCCGCCGATCGCGAAGCCTGCCTGGCCGCCGGCATGAACGCCTTCGTCGGCAAGCCTTTCGACCCCGAGCATCTGCTCGTCACCGTCCGCCAGTGGCTGGCGGACGACGATGCGTGCGCCGGCGAGCGCGCCGGTCCGACCGGCCGGCATTGATCGGCGCCGATCAGTCGCACCTGGTCGGCGGCCGCTCCATGTATTGCACCCCCGCGCCGTAGCTGGCCAGCTTGGCTTGCAACGGCCCGGACGCCGGCACGGCGCGAAAGCCGTAGCGCGCCCAATAGGCCGCGGAGTCCTGTATGGCCACCAGGCTGGCCCGCCCGAGATCGAGTTCCTGCAGCTTGTGCAGAAACGCCTCGACCAGCGCCCGGCCGGCACCGGAGGCCCGGGCGCTGGCGCTCACCGCGAGATCGTGCAGATAGAGGCAATCGGGCTGGCGCGGCAGGCGGCAGGTCGGCGCATTCAGCAGCGGCGGACTGGCGCATTGCCACGGCAGCGCGATCAGGTAGCCCACGGCCTCGCCCGCGCACGTCGCGATCAGGCAGGTGCCTGGCGAAGCGCGCCGCTTGGCCAGCAGGGAGTCAGCCGATTCGGGCACGATCGCCGTATAACAGACGGCCTGAATCGCCAGTACGGCAGCGATATCGGACTCGGCCATCGGCCGCACGGCGATGTCTTTTTGCTGCATGAACGCCAGCCGGCTCAGCGCCCGCTCGGCTTCGCCCGCAGATACTGTTTCGGCCAGGCGGCCTCGACGCCCAGCGCCTGCGCCGCCTGCAGCGGCCAGTAAGGATTGCGCAGGATTTCGCGGCCGATCAGCACTAGGTCGGCCTCGCCGTTGGCCAGGATGGCTTCGGCCTGCGCAGCGTCGGTGATCAGGCCGACGGCAGCGGCCGGCAGGCCGGCCTCGCGGCGGATGCGCGTGGCAAACGGCACCTGGAAGCCCGGCCCGGCGGGAATCCTGGCCGTCGCCACCAGACCGCCTGTGGACACGTCGACCAGATCGACACCATCGGCCTTCAGCAGGCGGCACAACTCGACCGTCTGGTCGGCATCCCAGCCGCCGTCGACCCAGTCGGTGGCCGACAGGCGGATCAGCAGCGGCAGGTTCTGCGGCCACTCGGCGCGCACGGCGGCGACCACCTTGCGCACTAGCCGCGTGCGGTTGGCGAAGCTGCCGCCGAAGTCATCGCGGCGCTGATTGCTCAGCGGCGACAGGAACTGGTGCAGCAGGTAGCCGTGCGCGGCATGGATTTCGATGGCCTTGAAGCCGGCCTGGCGGGCGCGCCGGGTGGCGGTGACGAAGGCTTCGACGATGTCGGCGATGCCGGCAACCTCGAGCGCCTGCGGCTCGGCGTAGCCTTCGAAGGCCACGGCCGACGGGGCGACGGCGGTCCAGCCGCCCTCTTCCGCCGTCAGCGTGCGCTGCGCTTCCCAGCCCAGGCCGACGCTGGCCTTGCGCCCGGCGTGCGCCAACTGGAGGGCCGGGACGCCGCCCTGGCTTTCGATCAGCCGGGCGATCTGCGCCAGCCCGTCGATCTGGCTGTCGTGCCACATGCCGAGGTCGCCGGCGCTGATGCGGCCCTCCGGCAGCACCGCCGTGGCCTCGACGATGATCAGCCCGGCGCCGCCGACGGCGCGGCTGCCGTAGTGCTGCAGGTGCCAGTCGCTGGCGACGCCGTCGGTGGCGGAATACTGGCACATCGGCGGCATGCCGATGCGGTTGGGCAGAGTCACGTCACGCAGTTGCAGCGGGTTGAACAGGACAGACATTGAAATCTCCGTTGGGGAATCGAGCTGGAAGGGGTGAAGTATCGTTTACATCGATTGACGAATAAACTTGCCAATACGAGAAACACTTTCAAAAAATTAATGAAAATTAAGAACCTGCACGACCTCGAGATGTTCGTCCGCGCCGCCGAACTCGGCAGCCTGTCCGCCGCCGCGCGCCAGCTCAACCTGTCGCCGGCCCTGGCCAGCGCCGGCCTCAAACGCCTGGAGGCCGAACTCGGCGTGCCGCTGATGCTGCGCTCGACGCGCAGCCTGCGCCTGACCCGCGAAGGCGAACGCCTGCTGCCCGCCGCCCGGCTGGCACTCGACGGCCTGCGCGACGCCAGCGAAGAAATCGCCACCGGCCGCCAGGTGGTCCGCGAGCACCTGCAGATCTCGCTGCCCTCCGACCTCGGCCGCAACCACATCCTCGGCTGGCTCGACGAATTCCAGGCGCACTGGCCGGAAGTCAGCTACCGCCTGCAGTTCAGCGACCGCCTGGCCGACGTCTACCGACAGCCCGTGGACATCGCCATCCGCTACGGCCAGCAACCCGACTCCGGCCTCGTCGCGCTGCCGCTGCTCGCCGGCAATCGCCGCATCCTGTGCGCCGCCCCTGCCTACCTCGCCGCACACGGCACGCCGGCAAGCCCGGAAGACCTGGTCAAGCACAACTGCCTCTGCTTCCGCCTCGGCGACGAACTGCACGACCACTGGCGCTTCACCCGCGACGGCCGCGAAATCCGCGTCGAAGTCGGCGGCAACCGCGCCGGCGACGACGGCGACGCCGTTCGCCGCTGGGCCGTCGCCGGCCACGGCATCGCCTGCAAATCCGGCCTCGACATCGCCACCGACCTCGCCGCCGGCCGCCTCGTCCGCCTCTGCCCCGACTGGCAAGGCGAACCCGCCCCGCTATCGCTCACCTGCGCCGACCGCCGGCAACTGTCGCCGACGGTGGTGCTGCTGCGGGAGTTTCTCCGGGAGAAGTGCGAGGGGCTGGCGGGGAGTTTGACTAGGTCGCTGGTGGCGGATGGTCGGATTTAGCACGGGATGGCAAGCGGCCAAAACCAGACACTTCCTGATTCTGCGGGTCGATCATTAGAACGGCAAATCTACTCAAATTTCGGCCGGTATCTGATGGCTTGGCGGCAGACATCAAGCGTCTGTTCGAGGGGTGTAGGATTCCTACCCTTAACGGCTCCGATACCAGGTCTCTTTCGCTCCCCCTGGTTCAGATTGCTCGCGGCGAATAGTGAATATCGCCGATTCGTGCAGAACATGACGCCAGCTTGAACATCCATAGCGTTTCGGCGTGTGGCTTGGCTCTCGGCCAGAGATGTACTCAATGGCCCGAGCAAGGGGCGTCCATTCATCCACAGCAAGCATTGCCTCGGCATCGCGCAAGAGATTCACGATGGTGCATGAAGACCATATCGCGCCAGTGCCGCCAGGTAGTATTCCATGTAGCAGGAAGTCTATAAATTCACCGGACTGCATCACATTAACCATCTCCTTCCGGGCTTCATCTTGGTGCTGAGCAATCTTTCTCAACTCCTCAAAGCGCTCGTCGATCAGGCGAAAACAGTCGTCGAGGTAGGCATCTGCACTGGCACAGCCTGCTACGGTCCAGATGTCATGGATATCAATGAAGTGATGAACCAGTTTGTTCCGCAACTCGACAAGCTCAGCAAGCCTCTGCTGTGTGCGTTGATGATCCTCCGGCGACATCTCGATTCGGAATGACGTGCGAAACCGAATCTTGGTTGGATCCCCCGGATGCTCCTGTTGCTGACCTTCCTCGTTCGCAGGGAGCGACAGGAGGTCAGTCGTCAGATCGCCAACGACCTGACCCAAGGTCTTCTTGGCTACATCTTGTTTTCTTTTGTCCAAGAAACTGTGCATGTCTCCAGATTCGCTCTCAATGACACTATGAGCGACCATGGATTTGACCATGACCTCCAACTGTTGGATGCGTAGGAGGTTTCGCCCTAACTTCCGTTGGACCTCCCGCTGGGCTTCAGCAATGTTTTCTGATTGTGATGGCATGTGGAAATCCTACACCAGCAGATAAGCCAGCACCCCGTATTCCCGAACTGCCGAGAAGCCCGGTTTTCCCACCGGGAAAACCGGATAATGGCGGCCGATTCGTTTTGAACGCAGGGACTCCCGCATGGAAATCAAGGTCAATTTTCTCGACAAGCTTCGTCTTGAAGCCAAGTTCGACGACTTCACGGTCATCGCCGACCAGCCGATCCGCTACAAGGGCGATGGCTCGGCGCCGGGGCCGTTCGATTACTTTCTGGCTTCATCGGCCTTGTGTGCGGCTTACTTCGTGAAGTTGTACTGCGACACGCGCAACATTCCGACCGAGAACATCCGCCTGTCGCAGAACAACATCGTCGATCCGGAAAACCGCTACCAGCAGATTTTCAAGATTCAGGTCGAGTTGCCGGCGGATATCTCCGAGAAGGACCGGCTGGGCATTTTGCGTTCCATCGACCGTTGCACGGTGAAGAAGGTCGTGCAGACCGGGCCGGAGTTCGTGATCGAGGAAGTCGAAAATCTCGATGCCGATGCGCAGGCCTTGCTGACGCTGAATCCGGATTCGCAAACCAGCACCTATATCGCCGGCAAGGATCTGCCGCTGGAGCAGACAATCGCCAATATGTCCGGCCTTTTGGCGGGCCTGGGCATGAAGATTGAAATCGCTTCGTGGCGCAATCTGGTTCCCAACGTCTGGTCGCTGCATATCCGCGATGCCCATTCGCCGATGTGCTTCACCAACGGCAAAGGCGCGACCAAGGAAAGCGCGCTGGCGTCGGCCTTGGGCGAGTTCATCGAGCGGGCGAGTTGCAATCACTTCTACAACGACCAGTTCTGGGGCGAGGCGATCGCCAACGCGGCCTTCGTGCATTACCCGGACGAGCGCTGGTTCAAGCCGGGGAAGAAGGATGCGCTGCCGGCCGGGATTCTCGACGAATACTGCCGGGAGATTTACAACCCCGATGGCGAGTTGCGCGCGTCACACCTGTATGACACCAACTCCGGCAATACGGAGCGCGGCATCTGCACACTGCCGTATGTGCGCCAGTCGGACGGCGAAGTGGTGTATTTCCCGACCAACCTGATCGACAACCTGTTCCTCAGCAATGGCATGAGTGCCGGCAATACGCTGGTTGAAGCGCAGGTGCAATGCCTGTCGGAAATTTTCGAACGGGCGGTCAAACGCGAAATTCTGGAAGGTGAGCTCGCCCTGCCCGATGTGCCGCAGGAGGTGCTGGCCAAATACCCCGGCATCCTGGCCGGCATCGAGGAGTTGGAAAAGCAGGGCTTTCCGGTGCTGGTCAAGGATGCGTCGCTGGGCGGCGAGTTTCCGGTGATGTGCGTCACCTTGATGAACCCGCGCACCGGCGGCGTGTTTGCGTCCTTCGGCGCACACCCGAGCCTGGAAGTGGCGCTGGAACGCAGTCTGACCGAGTTGCTGCAGGGGCGCAGCTTCGAGGGCCTCAACGATCTGCCACGGCCGACTTTCGAGAGCAACGCCGTGACCGAGCCGAACAACTTCGTCGAACACTTCATCGATTCCAGCGGAGTCGTGTCCTGGCGCTTCTTCAGCGCCAAGGCGGATTACGAATTCGTCGAGTGGGACTTCTCCGGCCATGGCGAAAACTCCAATGCCATGGAGGCTGCCACGCTGTTCGGCATCCTCGAAGGCTTGGGCAAGGAGGTGTACATGGCGGTCTACGACCAGCTCGGCGCCATCGCCTGCCGCATCCTGGTGCCCGGCTACTCGGAAATCTATCCGCTGGAAGACCTTATCTGGGACAACACCAATAAGGCCCTAGCCTTCCGCGCCGACATCCTGAACCTGCATCGCCTCGACGACGCCGGCCTGGAAGCCCTGCTGGAACGTCTGGAAGACAGCGAACTCGATGATTACACCGACATCATCACCTTGATCGGCGTCGAGTTCGACGAGAACACGGCCTGGGGTCAGCTGACAATTCTGGAATTGAAGCTGTTGATCAATCTCGCCTTGCAGCAATTCGCAGCGGCCAAGGAGCAGGTCGAAACCTACCTGCAATACAACGAGAACACGGTCGAGCGCGGCTTGTTCTATCAAGCCTTGAATGTGGTGCTCGAGGTGCTGCTCGACGACGAGCTGGAACTAGCCGATTACGAGGTCAATTTCCGCCGCATGTTCGGCAACCCGCGGATGGATGCGGTGCTGGGCTCAGTGGACGGCAGCGTGCGCTTCTTCGGCTTGACGCCGACCAGCATGCAACTGGAAGGGCTCGATCGGCACCAGCGCCTGATCGATAGCTACAAAAAACTACACGTGGCGCGGGCCAAAGTGGCGGCTTGAGCGTGACGGCAAAGCTGGGATAATGCCGCCCTTCCCCAAAACACGTAGCGGAGTACGAAGATGGCCACCATCCGGGTCTTTGGCATCAAGAACTGCGACACCATGAAGAAGGCCATGAACTGGCTCGGCGACAACGGTATCGCCTATGAATTCGTCGATTACAAGAAAGCCGGCGTCGCCGCGAACAACTTGCCGGACTGGTCGGCCCGGGCCGGCTGGGAAACACTGCTCAACCGCCGCGGCCTGATGTGGAAGAAGCTCTCCGACGCCGAGCGCGCCGACGTCGACGCGGCCAAGGCGCTGCAGCTGATGGCGCAGTATCCGGCGCTGATCAAGCGGCCGGTGCTCGATACCGGCACGGAGTTGCTGGTCGGCTTCACGCCGGAAAACTACGCGGAGCACCTGAAATGAGCGACAGCTTCGTCCGCCGCTTTCTCTTCGAAAACCTCGACATCCGCGGCGCCATCGTCCATCTCGGCGAGGCTTGGCAGCAGATGCAGGATGGCCGCGACTATCAGCCGACGGTCGCCCAGCTGCTCGGCGAGACGGCCGCCGTCAGTGCGCTGATCGCCGGCCAGCTGAAGCAGCCCGGCCGCCTGACGCTGCAGCTGCGCGGCAACGGCCCGATCCAGCTGCTGGTCATGGATTGCAACGAACAGCTACAGATGCGCGGCATGGCGCGCAGCAACCCGGTGGTACTGCCGGCGCCGGTGCCCGAACTGCTCGGCGCCGACCAGGGCGGCCAGCTGCTGATGAGCCTGGACATGCCCGACGCCCGCCTGCCCTACCAGAGCTATGTGCCGCTGGTCGGCAACAGCATCGCCGCCATTTTCGAGCACTATCTGGAGCAATCCGAGCAGCAGCCGTCGCGGCTGTTCGCCTCGGCCAGCCGGCGCGGCGCCGCCTGCCTGTTCCTGCAGAAGATGCCGGACGCCGATGCCCGCGACGCCGACGGCTGGCATCGCATCAGCCAGTTGGCGGCGACGGTGAAGACCGCCGAACTGCTCGAACTCGACGCCGAAGCCCTGCTCACCCGGCTGTTCCACGAAGACATGGCGGAGCACGGCCTGCGTCTCTACGACGCGCAGCCGGTCTGCTACTCCTGTCCGGAAGACTGGGACAAGATCCGCGACATGATCCGCGCCCTCGGCCGGCAGGACGCCGAGACCATCGTCGCCGAGCACGGCGAGATCCTGATCCGCGACGACATCTGCAATCGCGAATACCGTTTCAGCCCGGCCGACGTCGCCGCGCTGTTCGCCGAAAGCACCGGCCAGGCGCTGCATTGAGCGCGGCGAACGATCCCGTTCTCGGCCGACGCATCGAGGTGCTGTTCCGCAATGTGCGGATCGGCCAGGTCGTCTCGCTGATCAACGCCAGCCTGCTCGCCTGGATCGCCCAGATGCAGATCGCCGGGCACTGGGTCATGGCCTGGTGGCTGCTGGCGGTCGGCGTCGCCGGCGTGCGCCTGGA
>PHCU01000185.1 GCA_002842345.1 Betaproteobacteria bacterium HGW-Betaproteobacteria-12
GCGGCGTTCGATGTCGGCGGGTTCAAAGGCTTTGGCGAGTTCCATGGGCTTGGCGGAAAAGGGGAAAACCGGCAATTATACCGGAGCGCCGCGCCGCTCTGGCCGAAGGTTCAGTCCGGATGCCTGGTGTCGGGGATGGTGTTTGTGCCCTGCTCGGCGAGGAAGTCGTGGACGGTCGCGGCGATGATGCGTGGCAATTCGGCAATCAGGCGCTGCTCCACCCGGTGGGCGATTTCTCGGGCGATGTCTTCGGCGACGGCCATGGTCGGGATGGTGGGCAGCGATTCTGGCAACGCGGGCTCGGGGAGCGTCGGGGCCTCGCTGGCGAGCGGTGGCGGGTCAGCAATGGGGGTGTCCGCCGCAGTCAAGCTCAGGTCTGGCAGGGGGGAAAGCGGCTCGATCGGTTCGCAATCGAGCAACACCGGTATATCGTCGTCGGATTCGGGCAAGTCGAGATCGATGGCATCGGTCAGCACCGGGACATCGTCGATTTCGGCATTTTGCCGTCGGCGCTGCATTAGCGCATCGGCTCGGGCAAGGATGGGGCTGGGCATGGCTCCGTCCCTCAGTCGCGGTTCGCCAGGTCGAAGAACTGCACGTCGCAGCCCTGTTCCTTGTATTGGCGGACTCGCTCGCGGGCGGCGAGCCGGTCTTCCTCGTCGCGGCCGACAACTTCGACCAAGTTCTGAAAGCGCGAGAAACCAGGTGGAATGTCGCGCGACAGGTTCATCAGACGCTCGTCTTGGGGGATGGTGTCGAGGCGGTCGGCAATCAGTATCGGCGTTTCCCCGGCGAGCGGCGAATTGGCCCGGCAATGTGGCACGAAGCTGAGTTGGGCGTGTGTCCACAACAGTCGATCCAGTCCATCGGCAACCATTGCTTCGGGGGCATAGATCAAGATCGCCTTTCGCTTCGCCCAGGCACCGCCGATCAGGGCGCAGGCTGCGGCCAGGCGATCCGAGGCGCCGTGATAGAAGAAAACCTGGGTCAATTGAGCTTGCCGGCGCGTTGCAGGAGATAGTGCGTCAGCAGCGGCACCGGGCGGCCGGTGGCGCCCTTGTCGGCTCCCGATTTCCAGGCGGTGCCGGCAATGTCGAGGTGGGCCCAGTCGAACTTCTTGGTAAAGCGCGACAGAAAACAGGCGGCAGTGATGGCGCCGCCGTAGCGGCCGCCGATGTTGGCCATGTCGGCGAAGGGGCTCTTCAGCAGTTCCTGGTAATCATCCCACAGCGGCATGTGCCAGGCGCGGTCGTGCGCCTCGTCGCCGGCCTCGAGCAGATCGCGGGCCAGGCCGTCCTTGTTGGCGAACAGACCGCTGGCGATGCCGCCCAAGGCGACCACGCAGGCGCCGGTCAGGGTGGCGACGTCGATGACGGTGTCGGGTTCGAAGCGCTCGGCGTAGCTCAGGGCGTCACACAGGATCAGCCGGCCTTCGGCGTCGGTGTTGAGGATCTCGATGGTTTGCCCGGACATCGAGGTGACGATGTCGCCGGGCCGCGTGGCGTTGCCGCCGGGCATGTTCTCGGTGGCCGGGATGATCACCGTCAGGTTTAGCGACAGCTTCATCCGGGCAACGGCCAGGATGGTACCGAGCACACTGGCGGCACCGCACATGTCGTACTTCATCTCGTCCATCTCGGCGGCCGGTTTCAGCGAGATGCCGCCGGTGTCGAAGGTGACGCCCTTGCCGACCAGTACCAGCGGCTTTTCGCCGCTACGGGCGCCCTGGTAGCCGAGCACGATCAGTTTTGGCGGCTGATGGGCGCCATTGGCGACCGACAGCAGCGATTGCATGCCGAGTTTTTCCATGTCGGCCCGCTCGAGGATCTCGCAGTTCAGGCCTAGTTCGCCGGCCATGGCCTGCGCCCTGGTGGCAAGGTAGGCCGGGTTGCAGACATTCGGCGGCAGGTTGCCGAGATCCTTGGCCAGAGCCATGCCTTCGGCAATGGCCTGGCCCTGGGCCAGAGCCTCTTCGGCCAGGGTCAGCTCGTTGCGGCGTTCGACGCCAAGAGTCAGTTTGCGCAGCGGGCGGCGAACTTCATCCTTCTTGCTCTTGAACTGGTCGAAACGGTAAGTCGCATCGAGGGCGATGATGGTCGTCTGGCGGATGCGCCAGGCCACGTCGCGCTTCTTGACGGCGAGTTCGGTGAGGAATATCGAGGCATCGAAGGCGCCGGTTTCGTTCAGCGTCTTGACGGCGGTGCGGATGGCCTGGCCGAACTCCTTTTCGCGGAAATCCTTTTCCTTGCCAAGGCCGACCAGCAGCACGCGGTCGCACAGCGTGCCGGGAACATTATGAAGCAGTAGCGTGGTGCCCGACTTGCCCTCCATGTCGCCACGACGAATGATGTCGCCGATGTAGCCGCCACCGGCCTTGTCGAGCAGTTCTGCCGGCAGCGTGAGCTTGCGCGACTCGAACACGCCGACGACGACGCAGGCGCTGCGCTGCTTCTCCGGGCTACCACTTTTTATGCTAAATTCCACAGGCTGCTCCTGTTCGGGGAAATATCAGTATTCGCGGGATTATCCCCGCATTTTTTCGGTTTCGTCAAAGCATGATATTCGAGCGCGCCGCCCGGCGCGAATTCGCTCAGGCAGCGGCCGGCATCAGTGTCGCACTGTTGGCCATCCTGACCTCCACCCAGTTGATCCGGCTACTCAAAGATGCTGCCGGCGGACGCATCGTGCCCGAAGCAGTGGCCTCGTTGCTCGGCTTTGCGGCCTTGAATTTCATGCCGGTTTTGTTGTCGTTGACGCTTTTTGTCGCGATTTTGCTCAGTTTGTCCCGTGCCTACCGCGATTCGGAAATGGTCATCTGGTTTACCAGCGGCCAGCCATTGACGGCCTGGGTGCGCCCGGTGCTGCGTTTTGCCCTGCCCATCGTCGGGGCGATCGCGCTGCTTTCCTGGTTCCTGTCGCCCTGGGCCTACCATAGTCGCGACGAGTACAAGCAGAAACTGTCGGCGCGCAGCGAACTGGCGCAGGTATCGCCGGGCGCCTTTCAGGAGGTAAGCAACGGCCAGCGAGTGATCTTCGTCGAAGCCCTTGCCGAGGATGCCAGCATGGTTGGCAATGTCTTCGTCGCATCGGTCCAGGATGGCAAGCTGGGGGTTGTGATGTCAGATACCGGCTTTCAGCGTTTTGCAGAGAATGGCGATCGTTTCGTCGTGCTGGAGAGTGGGCGGCGCTACGAGGTCGAGCCGGGGACGCCGGAATTCAAAGTCATGGAATTCGAACGCTACCAGGTACGCGTTGAGGACGGTGAGGCGAAGCCGGTGGTACGTTCGCCGAAAACCATGCCGATTACTGACCTGCTCCTCGATGCTAGCCCGCGGGCCCGTGGCGAACTGGTTTGGCGCATCGGCGTGCCGGTGTCGGCGCTGGTCCTGGCGCTACTGGCCATCCCTCTGGGTTTCGTCAATCCGCGGGCGGGGCGTTCGGCCAACTTGCTGATTGCCATCCCCATCTACGCCATCTACAGCAATCTGCTGTCGGTCAGTCAGGCCTGGGTGGCGCAGGGCAAGCTGTCGTTCTGGGTCGGTTTGTGGGCGGTGCATGCCCTGATGCTGCTACCGCTGCTCTTCCTCTTCTATCAGCGAATGATCGTCGGAACGCCGTTTGTGCGGAGGAAAGCCTGATGTTTCGCCTGAACCTCTATCAGCGCTACCTGATGCGCGAGACCCTTGCCGCCGTATTTCTCGTGCTGCTGGCTTTTTTGGTCCTGTTCAGTTTTTTTGATCTGATCAACGAACTGCGCAATGTCGGTAGCAACGACTATCAGCTTGGCCATGCGCTTATTGCCGTTACGCTCAACGTGCCCGGGCTGATCTATGAATTGATCCCGATCGCCGCTCTGATCGGTACTCTGTATGCTTTGTCGACCTTGGCCCGTCATTCCGAAATTACTGTTCTGCGTGCCTCGGGTCTGGCCACCAGCGAATTGCTGATGACCCTGTTTCGCGTGGCCGGATTACTGGCTCTGTTGACCTTTGTGGTTGGCGAAGCCTTGGTGCCGCTCTCCGAGCGCCTGGGTAATGAGATTCGCGCCAAAGCACTGAGCAAGGCCGTCGCCCAGCAGGGATTTACTTCCGGAATTTGGGTGAAGGACGGGCGCAGCTTCATCAATATCCGGGCCGTGATGCCGGATTCGACGTTGGAAAAACTGCGCATCTACAAATTCGACCAGGCGAATGCGCTGGAATCGGTGACCGATGCCGCGGAGGGGCGTTTCGACATCTCTGGCGAATGGGTGCTCGGGGATGTGGTACGCACGACGCTGGAAGGCGACGTGTCCCGCGTCGAACGGCTGGCCAGTACGACCTGGCAATCTTCGGTGACGCCAAGCTTGTTGGCGGTCCTGATGGTGGCACCGGAGCGGATGTCGTTGTTCGGCCTGGTTAACTTCACCAGGCATCTTTCCGATAACCGGCAACAGACGGAACGCTACGAGATCGCCATCTGGAAGAAACTGGTTTATCCGCTGGCCGCGTTGGTCATGGTGGCGCTAGCGCTACCCTTTGGCTACGCGCACAACAGGGTGGGCGGGGTTAGTCTGAAGATATTTGCCGGAGTGATGCTCGGTATCTTGTTCTACGCCCTCAACGGTCTTTTTTCCAACCTTGGTATCATCAACTCTTGGCCGCCGTTCGCCAGTGCTACGGCACCGTCGGCCATGTTCCTGCTGGCCGCTGTCGGCATGCTGTGGTGGGTCGAGCGGCGCTGATCAGGCGGAGCAGTTGACGATTCGCGTACCGGCGATACGGTCATGGAGAAATTGCCGGTCCCGGTCAATCAGTGCCCACAGGATGCCGACGCCAAACAACAGGACGCTCGGCCACGCCGCCAGGTAGCGGAGAACTGCCTGTAGGGGCCGGGGCGGGGTGCCATCCGGGTTGGTGATGCGCAATTTCCAGGTCTTCATCGGCAGGGTCTGGCCGCCGTGCAGCCAGAACCAGACAAAATAGAACATCAGCAAGAGCAGCACATGCAGCCAGAGTAGGCGTGGAGTCAAGACCAGGCCGACGGCAGAGAGCAAGGCCTGTGGCAGCCAGAAGCCAATGAGCAGGACCGAGAAGACGACCAATCCTTCATAGAGCATGCTGGCCAGGCGGCGGCCAATGCCGGCAATTGCCAAGGTCATCGCACTATTTCCGTGCCGATTACCGGCGTTTCTGTTGGCGTGATCGGGGCGACGGCTTCACTGTTGGTCGGAGCAGGTGCCAAAAGTTGCGCGGATTTGCCAGCTTCACGAAGGCGCTGGCGCTCTTCGGCCGACAGACTCAGATAGGCTTTCCATTTTTCCTTGACGGTCTGTTTTTGTTCCACCGGCAACTGGTTGAAATCCTTGTAGGAGTCACGCACTTTCGAGCGTTGATCCGGTGTCATGCGGACCCACTCGCGCATCCGGTCCTGCATGCGGGCTTGCTCGGAGGCTTTCATCGTCGGGTAGCGATCGGCGATGCCGAGCCATTTTTTCTTGCGGACGCTTTCCATGGCGTCCCAGTCCTTGGCGAGGGGAGCCAGTGCCGATTTCTGTGCCGGAGTCAGTTGCGTCCACCCTGGTTGCGGCGGGGTGCCAATGATGACCGCCGTAGGTGGCGCGGCAATAGTGGTTCCGGCCAGAATCAGGCCGCAGATCAGTCCGCTGAGTCGTCTTTTAGCCATTCTATGAATTCGTGGTCGAGGAACGCCTCGGGTGGCAGGTCGTCGGCGAGCAGGGCCATGTCCACTGCTTCGATCTCGCTGACGTACTGGACGCTGTGCCAGTAAAAGGAGAGCCACATGCCGACGAGCAGGGCGACGATGGCCAGGAAGGGCTTAATCTGGGCAAGCTGGGGCTTCGAGCGGAACAGCTGTTGGCCTAGCCAGCCTGCGGCGCCGGCCAAGGCCAGTTCCGGTTCGGCTTGTTTTTGCCGCGACAGGGCGAGATGCCGCGCCGCCGTAAGGCGGCGTGTCGCCGCCGGCGAAACTTCCTGCAGTCCGTAGTTCAGTACTTGCCGAACTCGGGAGGCGCAACGTTCTTCATTCATAACTTGATACCTTTGGCCGATAGTGCAGCTGCCAGCGTGTGGGTGGCGCGCGAACAATGGGTTTTGACACTGCCTTCAGAACAACCCATTGTCGCTGCGGTCTCGGCAACGTCCATGTCTTCCCAGTAACGCATCAGGAAGGCTTCGCGTTGACGTGTCGGCAGTTTTTTTATTTCGTCATCAATAATGTTCAGGGTTTGTGCCTGCAGCAATTGGCTTTCCGGCGTACGCGGCCCCCCTTCATCGCCATCGACGGTGAGAGTTTCGAGCGGATCGTAGTCCTCATCGTCATCGGGTGAGAAGGCGGAGAGTAGGGTGGTCCACATGGAGCGCACCTTGCTCCGCCGGTAGAAGTCACGGATGGTGTTCTGCAGGATGCGCTGGAACAGCATGGGAAATTCCGTTTCCGGGCGATCACCGTATTTTTCCGCCAGTTTCATCATCGCGTCCTGGACGATGTCGAGCGCGGATTCTTCCTCGTGCACGGCATACATCGCCTGCTTGAAGGCGCGACGTTCCACTGATTCAAGAAAGCCGGAAAGTTGTTGGGGTGAAGCCAGAAGTCTCTTCCAGTAAAAGCCTTGGCGGCTATGTGGTTATGCTGGGAAACCTTGACCGGAAATGGGCGGTCGATTAAGGTTACGCCCTTTTAAGCAACAGCTTTTTGGGCTCAAGAATGATGATCAGCGGTGCAGAAATTGT
>PHCU01000029.1 GCA_002842345.1 Betaproteobacteria bacterium HGW-Betaproteobacteria-12
GCTGCTGATCAAGCTGCCGAGCATCCAGGACGAAGCCGACTACATCGCCCAACACCTCAAGGAAGCCCACAAGACCGGCACCCCGTGGAGCGACATGGCAGTGATCTACCGCGACTACCCGCGCATTGGCAAACCCGTGCTGGCCACGCTACGCAAGGCCGGCATCCCGGTCACCTACCAGGACGACATCACCTTCGCCGAAAAGGAAGACACCGTGAAGTTCCTGACTATGCACAGCTGCAAGGGGCTGGAGTTCCCGCTGGTGGCGATACCGGGGGCGGGGCGGGCGGAGGTGGATGCGGGGCGGAAGGATGAAGAGGCGCGGTTGTTGTATGTGGCGATGACGCGGGCGACGCGGGAGTTGGTGGTGGTTGGGGGTGAATGAGTTGATGCCGATGAACAGAATGTCCGTCAGCGATGCCATGTCTGCCAGCGTATGCGGCGCCAAACCGAAATCGATCGGGCAACGCCATGGTTTTCCGCCGTCCATGCTCGGCGATAAATCGGTCTATACGCTCCGATGCCAGGCTGGGACGAGTTTTTCCATTGAAATCCCATCCCGAATATCCGGCACCAATTCTGCATACGATTTGGATATGATTTTGGCTTTGCGTTATGGCTTCTTTAACTAAGATAGGTCATCAAAAATTATGAAAAGATATGATGTTCAGTTTGAGCTATCCTATTCGGGGTCTGATTCAGATGATCATGAAATCGACCTTTACGACATATCGCAAGCCTTGGTTGGTTTCCAGCGATCTTTGGCAATTACGACACATCTAATACTGAACGGGGAAATTATTACTCAAGCCCCAGCATTAAAAGGGGCGCAAATATTCGCCTTCCCATCGGAGGAAGGTAGTTGGAAAATCAAAGCTGGAATACTTATTCTTGGTACAGCAACCTATCACATTGCAACAGCACCGAATAACACCCCGCTCGGTCACTTGGTGTACTCTGCCTACGATTACGTAATTTCAGAAAGCCTAGGTTTTCATGTTGATTACAACAAATCTCTAGGCCAATTATATGAGGAAAGCGAGAAGAACAAGATTAAACTTCCAATGGTTAGAGAAGCACAGCTAGATTCCGTAATTGAAAAGTGCACTACTGCCATTACTGAAATTCATCGCCCCATCTATAAAACAAAGACCGCTCAAACTGCTCGCATACATACAGAGATAGATAACAAGAGAATAGCTCTTAATCCGACTTTTTCTTTTGACTCGTTCCAATACATTATCGAAGAGTATATTGAAGATGAGATTGCTGTCGTAACAGGGTTTGTGTCAAGCTATAACGCCAATACCTACAAGGGACGTATCTATGTTCCAGAGGAAGAAAGACCAATTTCTTTTGAGCTATCTGAAAACGTAAGAAGCGAGGCCGATATTCAACTAATTGTTGATAGCCTGCGTGCAAATGCTTTACGAAAATTCGAGGCTAAGCCAATTGAGATTTATTGCATGGTTAAGCGAGTTACTACCAAATCTGGACATTTGAAAAAATACCAAGTTCTGTCAGCTTCCAGTGAGCCGTTCACAGAATAAGAACCAAAGGGGTCAGAGTCATTTAATAAATTTTTAAATGTCTCTGACCCCTTTGGTTGTCAGCAAGGAAATTACAAATGAAAATTTACCTATGGATGTTGTTAGTGCCAATGGGCTGGTATTTGTATTTGACATCTGACTCGTCAAGCACATTATTTTTTGCCGCACTGGTTATTGCCAGCATAGTTTTGGCCGTTGCTGTTTGGATGGGAATGCGTACAGCTGCAGCAGCAAACAATGTCGTTGCCGCTGCAGCCACTTTTCAAACGCTTAGCCATTCAGATCAACAACGCGTCCATAACTATGCACTTGAAATAATCAGACGTTCAGGCTGGCGTGGCCAGGGCGAACCATCATTCCGAGATGATGCGGTTCGGTTTGGGTGGTATGCCCATTCAATGGCCGAGCTTGGCATTAGACCAGTCTGCATTTCATCTAGTTGGCAAGTCATTCAAAATCCTTTTGTTGCCGTGTCAGTGAACAGCAGTTACATCACCACTGCCCTGCAGAGAGCGAAGAAACAGGGTTTCGATGTTCAATTGTCCCGAGAAGCATCTTAATTTGCGCATGGCATGCATAACCCTGTAAAGCCATTGGGGTCAGTGTTAATTATCAAAATGGTGCCCGCGTCTCTCCTCCGTCGCCTGACATTTACCGCCGTCCTGTCGCTTGTCGCCGGTATCGGCCTGGCCGGCTGGCCGTTCAAGATCGATGTGTGGGACTTCAATCAGCTGATCGGCCTGGCGCTGGTGCCGGCCATTCCCTTGAGCATCATTTGGGCAGGCTTTGGTTCTCCGCGCATGGACGTACGCGTTGTGGCCTGCATTGTTGCCTTGCCGGTGTTGTCGATGAGTTTGTTGTGCTGGTTTTTCATGAGTCTGACGCCACCGTTTGTCGATGGGTTGTTGGACGAAGCACGTTCTGGCGTGACCCGTTATCGCCTCTATCGCGTCGTCGCATTCGACAGTGACCCACTTGGCATCCTGCTGCAACGGGAAATCGACCTGCTTCCCGGGCTGCGGATCTACTGGAAGATATGCGGCGACACCTACGAATCGGCCGGCAAGATCACCCGTCTTGGCGACGATGAGATCGAGGTTCGGGCGGGTGAGCGTCTGGTGCTGAGCTGCCGGCTTTGAATGGCGCTTGCCGGCCGGGTACTTCGCCCGATAATGCGCGGATCTGCCCTCCGGCGGCGCGCACCCCGCCATGCTGATCACCCTCTACGCCACTTCCGCCCGCCGTCGCTGGCTGCTCGCCGTCATCCTCCTGCTGACACTGGCCGTCGTGCTGTTCGTCGCCGACGGCGACCGCGGCAGCATTTACGGCAGCCGCAATGCGCTGATCGAGGCGCAGAAGCGGGATGGCTACGTGCAGGTTGGCAGCTTCGGCCGTCCCGACTGGCCGGCCATCGTCGTCAGTCGTGAAACGGGGCAGGGCGGCGTCAGCTTCACCACCGCCGACGGCCAGCCGCACCGCTACCAGGGCTTCGCCGGCCCGATGAAAGCGCTCGAATTCCGCGCCGGGCTGGGCGGCGGCAAGCGCTTCACGCTGGTTTTTCATCGGGTGCCGAAGAAGGATGGCGGGGGGTATTGACCTGCCCCGTCGGACGACAGGCGAACGGCCTTTCAGTCCTGCATCGCTTGCGCGACCAGCAAGGTATCGGTGAACTGTTCGAAGGCGACGATTTTGCCGGCAGCCAGCTGCCACACATGGCTGACGCGTGCCTGCATCGCCTTGCCGGTCTTCCGGTGACGCCCGGCGTAGGTGCCCACGCCGACAATGTGTTCGCCACCGTCGATCAGCTTCTCCAGTGTGAAGCGATAGTCTTCCCATTCGCGGCCAAGCACCGCAAAGACCTGGGCGCTGACCTGATCGGGGCCGATCCAGGTGCCGGCGCAGGGGAAGCCGGCCATCTCGATCCAGGCTACTGCGGGCGCGACATCGGCCAGCATGCCGGCGATGTCCTGGCGTGCCGAGGCGGCGTAGTGGTCGGCAACGATCTGCAGATTGGTTTTCACAGGCGGCTCCCGGTTCAGATGGCGCAGCCGTTGATATCGCAGGCCAAAGCGCCGGCCTCGGTGCTGCTTGCCGCTGGCCTGGTCTGGTTGCGCAGCCAGTCCTGAAAGGCCTGGGGCTGGCCGAGGTAGCCGGCGATGTCGATGATCTGCAGGGCGCCAGCGGTTTCAAGCACGAAGCTGGGAAAGCCTCGGGCGCCGACTTTTGCCATCAACTTCCGGGTTTCCTGGATATGGGCCTGAACAGCCTCGCCTGACTGGTGATCCAGCGCTTCGGCAAAGGCCGCTGCGTCGAGGCCGAGTTCGGCGGCGACGGCAATCAGGGTGGTGCGGTCGGCAATGGTGCGGCCGTCGACGTAATGCGCAATCTGCAGTTGCGCCAGCATGTCTAGGCCTCGGCCGGCGAGCGCTTCGGCCGCCAGCATGGCGGCGGTGGGTGGTTCGGAATCGAGCACCACGCCGGTGTCGTGCAGCAGGCCGTCGACATAGCCGGGACCGAAGGGCTGGCCGCTCAGTTGGGCGATCCGCGCGTCGTGCTGCTTGACGTAAGCGCGCAGCTGCGGCGTCACGGCCTGGCGGTTGGCGCCGGTCATCATGCCGCCGCCGTGCGGCTGCACGGCGAGGACTTCGCGGGCCGCTTTGACCAGGGGGGCGGCACCGTAGCACCAGCCGCACAGCGGGTCGTAGATGTAATGCAGGGTCGTCATGGTCATGGTTCCGGATCAGTCAAAGGAGGACAAGGTTGGCAAAGTTTGGTTTGCCGCACCGCCTGGCGGGGGCGATGCGGGAGCTTGTTCAGCCGCTTACCACTTCATCTCGCCCTTGTTGACCTTGGCGCCGATGTCGAGCGCGATGCCCAGGCCGGCCTGCGGATAGGCCTTTTTCATCGCCTCGATCAGCTCGGCGGCAGTCTTGGCTTTGGCCGCTTCCGCGTCGAAACGTTGCAGGTACTCGCGGGTGTAGCGGATGGCGCTGGCATCGAGTGCGCTGCCGGCGGCCATGTGGCCGGGGACAACGGTAACGGGCTTGAGCGCTTCGATCTCGTCGAGCTGGGCGAACCAAGCCTGGCGTTCGCCGGGCTTCTGGGTGTCGGCGGTCCACACATGCAGATTGCCGAAAATGGCGATGTTGCCGGCGATGGTCTTGATCGACGGAATCCACACATAGGGGCGATGGGCCAGCTCGCCGGTGGTGCCGCGCACTTCGACGGTTTCGCCATCGACGCTCAGGGTGGTGCCCGCCAGCAGATCCGGCACGATCGGTTGCTGCGGCGCGTTGGCGCCCATTTTCGGCGCCCAGAAGGCGACCTTGCCGGCCAGCTTGGCCTGGATCTTTTCGCGCACGGCCGGGGTGGTCAGCACCTGGGCTTGCGGGAAGAGGTTCTTCAGCACTTCGGCGCCAAAGTAGAAGTCGGGATCGGCATTGCTGATGAAGATGGTTTTCAGCGTCTTGCCGCTGTCGAGCACGTTGGCGGCAATGCGCAGCGCATCGGCGCGGGTAAAGCCGCTGTCGATGACGATGGCTTCGCTCTTGCCGCTGACGACCACGGCATTGACGTGGAAGCTGTTGGCGCCGGCGTTATAGGTCTTGACGCTGAGCGGGGCGGCGCCCTGGGCGCTGGCGCCGGTCGCGGCAACGACGCCCAGCGTCAGCAGGGCGGGAAAGACGAAGCGGGTCAGTTTGCGGGTGTAGGACATGGTGGTCTCCTCGAAAGGTTAAGCAATCACTGCGGAACGAACTTTATGTTTTGCAAGATGGTTGATAAAGTTCGACTCGGTTGATTGTTTATTGCATGGATCGATGAAATGGATCGCCTGACGGCAGTGCGCGTATTCGTGGAAGTGGCCGACCGGGGCAGCCTGACGCAGACGGCCGAGCATCTGGAGATGTCGGCGGCCATGGTCAGCCGCTATCTGGCTGCCGTGGAGGATTGGTTCGATGCCCGCTTGCTGCACCGGACCACGCGCAAGGTCAGCCTGACCGATGCCGGCCTGGCGGCGCTACCCGCCTGCCGGCAGATGCTCGACATCGCCGAGGAGGCGCGCTCCATCGCGGCACAGCGCAACCGTGAGCCGGCGGGTGTGCTGCGGGTGACGACGGCCGGTTCGTTTGCCGACGCCCAGCTGACGGCGGCACTGATCGAGTTTCAGCAGCAGTACCCGCAGGTCGAAATCGTGCTGTCGGTGGGCGACAAGCCGACCGACCTGGTCGCCGAGCGGGTCGATCTGGCGGTGCGCATCACCAATACGCTGGACCCGACGATGATCACCCGGCCACTGGCGCGCTGCCGCTCGATGCTGTGTGCTTCACCCGACTATCTGCAGCGGCACGGCCTGCCGCGCAGCGCCGATGACTTGCGCCGGCACCGCTGCATCGCGCACGCCTTCGGCATCGGCAAGCAATACCGGCTGACGCGCCACGACGGCGAGACGATCACCGTGCCGGTCAATTGGAGCTTCCACACCAACGAGACCGCCGTGCTGCGCCGGGCGGCGCTGTCCGGCGCCGGCATCGGCATGTTGCCGACCTACTATCTGGATGACGACCTGCGCAGCGGCCGCCTGGTGCACCTGTTGCCGGACCATGAGCCGGAGGTGCTGGGCATCCACGCCATCTATCTGTCGCGCCAGCATCAACCGCTGGCCTTGCGCCTGCTGGTGGATTTTCTGGCGGCCCGCTTTGCCGGCGAAACGGCGCCCTGGGATACCGCGCTCAAGGTGCCGGTGCAGGGCGGCCTGTATTAAATTCGATAATATTCGCGCTACATATGTCGCTGCATTTTTCTGTGCTGCGACAGATATAATGAAACAACTGCTACTTATTTGGGTTTTACCATGAATATTGAGATGGATTATAAAAACAACCCGCTGCACGGCGTCAGTTTAAAACAGTTGTTAACCGAAATAGTTAATCACTATGGTTTTGAAATTCTCTTTGCCTATTTGAATATCAATTGTTTCAATAACAATCCCAGCATTGATTCCAGCGTCAAGTTCCTTAAAAAGACGGATTGGGCTCGGGAGAAGGTCGAAGCGTTTTATTTATATCAATTCAAGGGTTTGCCTCGGGCCTCTGCCGAGCAATTTGAACTGTCGCCCAGAGATCGCATTATTCCGCCGGATCAAATGCCGGGTGAGCCGGCCGAATTGAGTCTGGAAGACGCTGAGCGTTTGCGCGAGAAGCGCGCCAGGAAAGCGGCTCAGCACGATGCGGATGCGGGCCGCCGCGCCAGCCCGGATAAGCGCGGGTCGAATCATTCCAGGGCCGCCGTGGATCGTGATGCAGATCCATGGGCGAAGTGGAAAAAATAGATCCGGTTTCAGAATATTTGAAGGCTAGGGTTGGGCGCCTCGCCACTCCCTTTGATCCCTGCTTTTGATCCTGGGCGGCTAGCTGCGGCGAAAAGGGCTTGTGCGCTTTCGCTTCGTCGTCGCCGACTGAATGCCGGCCTGGTCAAAACCGGTGCGCTGAGCCAGGAGTTCTTCGCCGTCGATGCGCTCCGCCAGGCTCTCGATATCCTGCTCTGTCACGCCGGCCTGGGCGAAGTGCTCCTGCCAGGTGTTCACAACCTTGATGACGGTGGCCACTTCGGCTGCCGCCTCCTTAGGCAGCAGGCCGAATGCGTCGCACTGGGAGATGGCGTTCTCGAGCGTCGAGTCGCGGCCGCTGGCGCCGCAGATGAACTCCTGGTATCCCTGCCCTGAATTGGTGGGCAGGACGTCGTAGGCCGGCGCCAACTTCAGGCGGCCATTGCCCGACGGGTTCACGACCAGCAAGGCGTGCTTCTTCTCGTGGTCATCGGTGTTGTCGATGAGGATGTTGAAGACCATACGCCGGAAGAGTTCGCGTGCGTCCCGCTGGTTGATGCCGTCCTGGGCGATGCCGACGCGGCGGAGAATCCGCGCCAGTTCGGGGTAGGCCATCTCCGGCTCGGCGCCCGATGCGGTGGCTGCCCGGATGGCGGTGCCGGCGGAGATGCTGTGAATGCGCCGACCCGGTTGGCGGTCGAAGCGGCGAATGGCCAGCGCGTTGGCCGCGGCGAGGGGGATGACTTGCGTTTCGGCCACCGTAGTACCGGCGCGCCTGGCCAGCGTCATCGTCGCGTGCTCGATCAGCGGGGTGCGCGTGCGGCCAAGTTCAATGGCCGCGCGGACATCCATTTCGATGGCGCCGCGGTCGTGTTCGGGTGCTGCGATGGTGCCGAGTTCGCTATAGCGCTGGATGAGCCAGAGCGCCGTCGCGACGATGCCGATGTACACCCGCTGGTCACCGGCTTCGAGGCGCCGCAGCGTGGGCACGGAAATTCCCATGCGTTGCGCCCAGGTCTTCAGCGACTCCTTGCGCCGCAAGCGGGCCACGGCCAGGTCGGCGCCCAGTTTTTCGATGGTGGCGGCGGTGGCCGGCGGGAGTTGCAGCAGGGCGCGGCCAGTTTTTGGCATACACATGGATATGTAGCGAACATGGTATTTCGGCAATATCTATTTGTACGTATTGGGCAATGCCGAGCGTCTGGCCGCGATCATGCCGTTGTCGGCGACCGTGACTGACCAGTGATCGGCAAATTCGCCACTCAATGGATACAGTTTCCAGCCCGGCAGGTTCATTCTCCTGGCTGAGTTCGCATCGTTCAGTTGGCGTAGCTGCCGGGTCGGTCTCATTTATCAACCAGGCAAGCAAATTGGTCCCCCCGCGCAGGCGGAAACCCAGGGGCCGACTGGATTCCTGCGGGGCGCGGGAACGACCGAGGCCCGGGTCAAGGGCCGCCGGCGAAGTCGACCATCTCGCCGGCGCCGTTGACCCGCGTCGGCCCCTCAGGACTTGCCGGCGATGCCGCGACGATAGCCTGCATGCGCATCGGCAGCCGATGCGACGCCGCCGGAGATCACCGTGTTGACCGGGCCGTGGTCCTGATCCCAGGTCTTCAGCCCGGCCGACGTCAGCACCAGGGTGCCGCCGGCGGGGGCGACAAACGCGGCTTTTGCGGTGACCGGACCGGCGGCGCGCGTTTCTTGCGGGCGCTTGCCGTAGAAGCCCAGTTGGTAACCGGCGTGGGCGTCGTCGGCGGCGAAGGATTGCCCCGCGAAGGCGGTCAGGGCGGTCAGGGCGAGGGTGACGGGCAGCGTTGCTTTCATGTTGATTCTCCAGGAAGAAAAGAGGTTGGTTAGAGGTAGGAGTGGGACGGGAGATGGCAGGCGAAGAGGCGGTCGGCAGCGCCCGTCGGTTGCGCTGACTTCCGGAAACGCTGCTTTCGGCAACGCCTCGTCGCGGTAAAGCGGAATATAAAATGAATCTTTAAAAGAGTCAAACGAAATGCATCTTTCGGTTTTTTCCCCTATACTGAGCAAGGTTTTTGTCGAGCTTCCTCATCAGGATCGGAACTGAGAACAATGCATATCACCCAGCACACGGATTACGGCCTGCGCGTCCTGATCTACTTGGGCACCAACACCGACCGGCTCGTCACCATCCGGGAGGTTTCGGAGTGTTTCGGCGTCTCCAACAGCCACTTGATGAAGGTGGTCAACCAGCTCATTCGTGAGAAATTCGTCGAGGGGGTGCGCGGCAAGGGCGGCGGGCTGCGCCTGGGCTGCGCCGCCGCGGCGATCAGCGTCGGCGACGTGGTGCGCCGGCTGGAGCGCGACATGACACTGGTCGAGTGCTTCGGCGAAGGCTGCAACTGTCTCCTCGATCCGACCTGCAAATTGAAGAGCACGCTGGCCAATGCGCTGCAGGCCTTTCAAAGCGTGCTCGATCAAGTCACGCTCGCCGACCTGCTGGTGGTGCCGGAGACCAAGGTGCTGCGGCGCTTCCCCTAGCAGCGCGGCGGGATCGCGCCCGCCACCCTGAGGTAAAGTGCTCCCCCTCCAATTTCAAGCGGATGGCACAAGCCATGAACGAACAAACCCTGGTGCGGCTGGCGCTGTTTTTGCGCGATCTGGGGCGGGCCATGCATGTCAGCGGCGCGCCGGCGCAGGATCTGGAAGCGGCGCTGCAGGAGATCGGTCAGCGTCTTGGGGTGCGGGTCGAGGGCTTCGCGGTGCTGACCTTTCTGGCGCTGACGGTGGTGGCCGGCGATCAATCGCGGCGGGTCGAGTTGCTGCGCCTGCCACCTTACGACTTCAACATGGCGCGGCTGATCGAACTCGATGCGCTGTGCCGCGAGATTGCTTCGGTCGATGAACTGGACGGCTACGCCGAGCGCCTAGCGACGATCATGCGCCAGCCGCCGCCGTGGTCCGGCTGGGGCTTCGTGCTGATGGGCTTTCCGCTGTCCGCCTCGGTCGCGCTGCTGCTGCGCGGCGGCTGGGTGGAAGCCTTGTGCGGCGGGCTGATCGGCATGGCCTTCGTCGCCGGTTATTTGCTGTTCGCCCGCATTCCACGGCTCGGGCCGGCGGTGCCGGTGATTCTCTGCACCTTGGCGGCGCTGGCCGCGCAGGGGTTGGCGCAGCTGTTGCCACAGCAGGTGCCGTTCATTTCGGCGGTGGCCGGCATCGTGCTGCTGCTGCCGGGCTTCATGATCACCATCGCCATGTCGGAAATCGCCACGCAGAACTATCTGGCCGGCACCGGTCGGCTGACCGGCGCATTCGTGCTGCTGTTCCTGATGGGGGCGGGGCTGGCCATCGGCACCCAGCTCAGCCTCGCCTGGTGGCCGGCGCTGCCGCTGCCGGAGGCGGTCCCGGTGCTGCCGGCGTGGACCATCTGGGCGGCGATCGCCGGGCTGGGCGTGTCCTTGATCGCAGTGCTGCAGGCGCCATTGGCGGCGGTCAATGTCTCGGTCGGCGCCTGCCTGTTGGCCTGGGCCGTCTATTCGCTGGTCGATGCGCGCATGGGCGGCGTCGTCGGCGCCTTCGCCGCCGCCCTGGCGGTGGCCTGCGCCGGCCATCTCTACCAGTACCTGAGCAAGCGTCCGGCGGCGCTGGTGCAGATTCCCGGTCTGATCACGCTGGTGCCCGGCAGCATGGGCTTTCGCGGCGTCCATGCGCTGATCCACCAGGACAGCGCCGCCGGCATCAGCCTGATGACCGACATGGTGCTGACCGGCGCCGTGCTGGCAGTCGGGTTGCTGCTGGCTGACAACATCATGCCGTTGCTGTTCGAGCGGCGGAAAGGCGGCAGCGATACCCCTGTGGTTTGAGCGGGGACGGCCAAGACCCGGCGTCGTTTTGGCTAAAGTGTTGCTCAATATTGACAAATAACCTTGTTTGTCTAGTATGAGACACACTATGCCCGCCAAAGCCCCGCCTGTTCCTTCTCTCGTTGCCGACCAGCTTGTCGCGCTGGGCGCCCGTATTCGCCAACAGCGCAAGGCCTTGCGAGTCAGCGCGACGGCCTTGGCCGAGGCGGCGGGAATGTCGCGGGTGAGCGTGCATCGCATCGAGCAGGGGGAACCGTCGGTAACGATGGGCGCTTACCTGAATGTGCTTGCCGCCATTGGATTAACGTTGTCGGCAAGCGAAACGGCTGCTGCATCGCAGCCCAACACGGCTGACGACAGGGCGGGCTGGTTACCGCTGCGCATCCGTTTGGCTCGCTATCCGCAGCTGAAGCAGCTGGCCTGGCAGGTGCAGGGAACGGATGAACTGACGCCGCGCGAGGCACTGGGGATTTACCAGCGCAACTGGCGGCATCTCGACGAGACGGAGCTATCGCCGCAGGAGCGGGAGTTGATCGATGCCTTGCGCCAAGTGTTCGGCAGCGCCGATGGTTCGGCGGGCGGCGATGTTTGAACGAGCGCACCATCGGTCCATTGCGCGGGTGTTGGCGGCGCTGGATGGTGGATTGCTGGGCGAGCCGAATTGCCTGTTCGGCGGCGGCACGGCCATGGCGCTGCGCTTTGGCGAATACCGCGAATCGGTCGATATGGATTTTCTCGTTTCGGATATTGCCAGCTATCGTCGCCTGCGCCAGTTGCTGACCGGGGAGGTCGGCTTTGCCGGGCTGTTGCGGGCGGATGGCGAGAAGTTTCGCCTGGGGCGCGAGGTCCGCGCCGATCAGTACGGCATCCGCACGATGCTCTTGGTCGACGAGCAGCCGATCAAGTTCGAGATCGTGCTCGAAGGGCGGATCGAACTGGAGAAGGCTGCGGAGATGGATCGGGTTTGCGGCATCGCGACACTGACGCCGCTCGACATGGCGACCAGCAAACTGCTGGCGAATTCCGATCGCTGGAGTGATGACGGCGTGTTCAGCCGCGATGTCATCGATCTGGCCATGATGAGTCCG
The DNA here is from genome assembly GCA_002842345.1 of Betaproteobacteria bacterium HGW-Betaproteobacteria-12. Taxonomy (GTDB): domain Bacteria; phylum Pseudomonadota; class Gammaproteobacteria; order Burkholderiales; family Rhodocyclaceae; genus Azonexus. The sequence continues at coordinate 11,795 of PHCU01000029.1, forward strand.
CCGTTACCGTTGTTGCGTCAGGCCCTGTGCAAAGCCGAGGGCGCCTATGGCGAGGCGATTGCCCGCGATCTGGAGCGGGCTATCGACCGCCTGCACAGCCGTGCGGACTGGCTCGAACGCTGCATGCAGGCGATGGCGATGAGTCTGCCGAAGGCGGTACTGTGGAGCAAAATCCGGGCGTTGCGGCGGGTGTTTGGCTAGTTTCGGCCCTGAGTTTTCACCTACGTTCGGCTACAAAAACGATCCGAAATTAGGCCAGCCGTCCGATCCGCTCGGCCGCAATCCGGACATGCCCGGCCAGCGCAGCCTGGCATTCGACAAATGACAGGCTGAATCCTGCTTCCTGGCTCAAGCGCGTTATGTAGGCCTCGGCCAGAGCCAGCGCCTGACGCCATTGCGTCGCGTCGATCCGGGGATCAATGCCGGCGGCCGGCAGGGTGCCGGGCAGTTCGCCGCTGCTGCGCGGGGCGAAGGCCATTGGTAGCATGTCGTAGGCCGGGGCGAGGGTGTAGGGGCGGCCGCCGTCGGTGACGAAGGAGAGGTTGCCGGGGTGCATGTCGGTGTTGCCGATCAGCGTGCCGAAGGCGTGCAGCAAGCAGGCGGCCTGATGGGCGGCGGGGGTGATGTGGCCGTCGGCGGCGAGGCGGGCGGTCATCGCTGGCCAGCCGCCGCGGCCGAGGCCGACGAATTCGGCATCCGTGGCGGCGAGCGAGATCAGGCCACGGCGACCGTGCAGGCCGTGGCGGTCGAAGCGTTCCACTTCGAGAAAGCGCTGTTGCCCGTGGTCGAGGATGCGCGTGGCGACCGCGGTAATGCCGTGTTCGCGCAGCAGCGCCAGGGCGTGGTGTTCGGCTAGGAGCAGGTCGCGCCAGCGTTGGGCGAGTGGGTTGTCGGCGGCGTCCGCCTGCGCCAGCGAGAATTTGACCAGCACATGGCGCGGGCCGTGGGCGGTTTCGGCATAGGTGCAGAACTTGGGTTGTTCGCCGCCGGCGGAGGAAGCCGGCGCTTCGCCGGACACGGCTTGTTGGGCCAAAGCGGCGTAGCTGGCGGCCAGCGTGGCTGCCGGCAGCGCGATCGGCTCGGGACGCTGCAGGAAGTGTTCGCGCCCGGTATCGCCAAGGATCAGGTTGCCGACCGCATCGTTGCCCGGCTGGCTGAGCAGGGCGCGCAGGACATGCTCCTCCTGCCAGTCGCCGAGCCGCGCCGGCAGGCCGAGACGGCTCGCCTGCGCGGCGACGAAGGTGCGGCCGAGGAAGCCTTGCGGGCGCATGTCGTCCAGCCACCAGGGAAAGCCTTCGCTGTAGGCGGTGCTGCCGTCGCTGTTGGTCATCACGTAGCCGCTTGGTTGCACCGGGCTGAGTCGGCCGAGCGCGGCGACCTGGCCATCGGGGCTGACGCGGTAAATCGGAATCTCTGGTACGGATAGCAGCGGCCGGCGCAGCGCATAGTGAATAGATCGGTACGGACCGAAGCGGATGATCTGCTCGTTCACCGACTGGATGGCGCGCGATACAGTCGCCTGACTGATGCCCAGCTTATCGGCCATTTCACGCGCCGTTAGCGGGTCGCTGGCGAGCAGGCTGCGGATGGCAAGGCTGTGCTCGGTGGGCATTGTGAATAGATTCATGAATAGATTGGTAAATCGATTCTAGCCCGCTTTGTTGGGGTTTGCATGGGGACTTGCCGGGGGGCTGTTGGGCCTCAGCATGCGATCAGTCTCTCGACATCGGCAATCAGTCCATCCACCAGCCCACACAGCTCGGCGATGGTGGATTCTTCGACCTCCAGATAGCCTTCGTATTCGGCCAGATTCCGTTTCTGGTGGGCGTTGTCCAGGATACGCCATTGCACGGCCGACCAGCCGAGGGTGTGCGGCAGGCACTGGAACACGGTGTAGCGGTTTTCGCTGCGGTAGCCGTGCCAGCGCAAGGCAGCGAGCGCCGCGGCGTGGGCGGCATTGTAGGCGCTGGTGAAGCGGCCTTCGGCGGAGAGGTTGCCGAGCCGGGCGTCGGCCAGTCGGGTGCGGGCCATGGCCAGCATGCGCCTGGCCTCGGCTTCGTTGCGCGCTTCAGCCTTGAGTTGGCCGATGCGAACCAAGTTGTCCAGCGCCGGCTGGGTCATGGTTGTTTCCGATCAGGGGCAGGGTGGGTTGGGCGAGGACGCGGTTGATGAAGGAGTCCGGCTCGGTGAGTCGTTTTGCATACTCGGCCGGAGTGTAGCAGTTGGGGTTGATCTTGCGCCCCAGCTGCGTTTCCAGCGGTAGCAGCAGGGTCAGGATTTCGTTCAGGGACAGGTCTTCGCCGACCAGCAGCAGGTCGATGTCGCTGTCCGCGGTGTCGGTCTGTTTGGCGACGGAGCCGTAAATGAAGGCGCTGGCCAGGCGGGCTGCGATGGGTTGCAGGGCTTCGCGCAGCAGCGGTACGGCACCGAGGCTCTTGCGTGTCAGGGCGACCAGTTCCGCGTAGACCGGGCTGTGCGGATTGGCCTGGAAGCGGCGCAGGTTGCCGACGCGTTCCGAGAGAATCAGGCCGGCCTCGGCCAGGCGGTTCAGTTCCCGCTGCAGCGAGGCGCTACCCAGTTCGGTCAGGCGGCGCAGCTCGCTCAGGTGATAACTCCGCTCGGGCTGGCCGAACAGCCAGCGGAACAGGCGGACCTGGCTATCGGAGAAAAGGGCAGTGGCGATCGACATGGCTAAAATGTAGCATGATCGTGCCAAAAACTGGAGTGATTTTGCCGGTAGCCAAAGCGCTCAACAACCGTCGTGCCTCAGTCCCGAACCGCCCACTCCGCCAGAAACTGCGCCACGAACTCTTCCATGAAGCGGTGCCGCGGTTCGGCCAGGGCGCGGCCGGTGGGCGTGTTCATGCGGTCTTTCAGCAGCAACAGCTTTTCGTAGAAATGGTTCAGGCTGGCGCCTTTCGAGGCCTTGTAGGCGGCTGCGCTCTGGTGCAGCACCGGCGCTTCGTCGGGGTCGTGCATCAGGCGGCCGGCGTGGCCGCCGTAGGCGAAGCAGCGGGCGATGCCGATGGCGCCGATGGCGTCGAGCCGGTCGGCGTCCTGCACGCAGCGCCCTTCCAACGTGCGCATCGCGGTCGTCACGCCGGCGCCCTTGTAGGAGATGGTGGCGACGATGTCGACGACGGCGGCGATGACTTCCGGCGCGGCGCCTTCGCGGGTGAGCAGGATCTCCGCCTCGCGCGGACCGACGCTGTCGTCGCCGTCGTGGAATTTCCAGTCGGCGATGTCGTGCACCAGCGCGCCGAGTTCGGCGATTTGGCGGTCGGCACCTTCGCGTTCGGCGATCTGGCGGGCCAGTTGCCAGACGCGGTGGATATGGTGCCAGTCGTGGCCGGAACTTTCGGCGAGAAAACAGGCCTTGATGTGGGCGGCGACGCGGCTGACGAGGTCGGACATAGGGTTCACTTCCGGGGTGGCGGGCGGGAGGCGAAGTGTACCGGCCTTCGTTACAGCCGCGTATCCTTGTCGCCCGCGCCGGCCCCTTTCCCTCCCTGCAGCAACCATGACCACCGAGCTCGATCCCCGTTCCGAACGTTTCTTCCTGCTGACGCTGGCCGGTATCCAGTTCAGCCATGTGCTCGACTTCGTGATCATGATGCCGCTCGGGCCGATCCTGATTTCGGCGCTGGGCATCAGCACGCACGAGTTCGGCCTGCTGGTCGCCTCCTACAGTTTCAGCGCGGCGGCTTCCGGCTTGCTGGCTACCACTTTCATCGACCGCTTCGAGCGCAAGCGCCTGCTGCTCTGGGTGATCGCCCTGTTCGCGCTGGCGACGTTGAGCTGCGCCGTCGCCCCGGGCTATACGACGCTGCTGCTGGCGCGCGGCATGGCCGGCGTGTTCGGCGGCCTGATGGGAGCGCTGATCCACACCATGATCGGCGACGCGATTCCCTTTTCCCGGCGCGGCCGGGCCAGTGGCATCGTCTCCAGCGCCTTTTCGCTGTCCACCATCGCCGGCGTGCCGCTGTCGCTGTGGCTGGCCAATCATCTCGGCTGGCGCGCGCCCTTCGTGTTGATCGCCGCCCTGAGCGTCGTCTTCATCGCTGTCGGCCTGCGTTTCCTGCCCGAGCTGCGCCAGCACCTGGGCGGCGACAAACAGGCCCACCTGCTGTCGGCCACCTTCAGCGTGTTCGCCGACGCCAATCACCGGCGGGCGCTGCTGTTCTCGGCGCTGGTCATCTTTTCCGGCTTCACGGTGATTCCCTACATCACCGTCTATGCCGTGAACAACGTCGGCATCGCCCTGCTCGACATCCCGATCATCTATCTGGTCGGCGGTACCGCCACCTTCATCAGCGCCCGGCTGATCGGCCGCTGGGCTGACCGCTTCGGCAAGGTCGAGGTCTATCGCCGGGTGGCAGTGTTGGCCTTGCTGCCGCTGTTCGCCGTCACCCACGCCGGGCCGCTGCCGCTGTGGGGCTGGCTGATCTGCTCCACCAGCTTCTTCGTGTTGATCTCCGGCCGGATGATCCCGGCCATGGCGATCATCGCCTCGGCGGCGCAGCCGAAACTGCGCGGCACCTTCATGTCGCTGAACGGCACCGTGCAGTCGCTGGCCATGGGCCTGGCCAGCCTGCTGGCCGGCTTCCTGATCGGGCTCGACGCCAGCGGCCGCATCGTCGGCTATCCGCTGGTCGGCTACGTGGCGGTGGCCGCCAACCTGCTGGCGATCGCCTTCGTTTCGCGCATCGTCATGCACGGGCGCAACGTCTGATCAGAGGGAGAAATGATGGACCGACCGGCTTACTGGATCCTGCGCTGCGAGCATCGGCTGCTGGCCTTTCCCGGCGCGGCGGCCGAGGCCTTCTTCCCGGCCGGTGCTTTCGACCTGCCAGACAGCGTCGTGGTCGGCGAATGGCAGGGGCGGCCCTGCCATGCCGCCGATGTCGATGCCTTCCCCGCATTGCCCGGCGCCGAGCCGACGCCGTTGCGCGCCGTGTTCGCGCTGCTCGGGGCGGAAGCCTTCGCCTTCGCCGGGCGGGCGACGCAATTGCTCGACTGGCAGGCCAACCACCGCTACTGCGGCCAATGCGGCACGCCGACCGTGCGCCAGCCGGGCGAGCCGGCGATGCGCTGCCCAGCCTGCGGGCTGCTCGCCTATCCGCGCCTGTCGCCTGCGGTGATGGTGCTGGTGCGCGACGGTCAGCGCCTGCTGCTGGCGCGCAGCCCGCATTTCAAGCAGGGCGTGTTCAGCGCCCTGGCCGGTTTCGTCGAGCCGGGCGAGACGCTGGAGCAGTGCGCCGTGCGCGAAGTGCGCGAGGAGGTCGGTATCGAGATCGCCAACCTGCGCTATTTCGCCAGCCAGCCGTGGCCTTTCCCCAATTCGCTGATGGTTGCCTTCTTTGCCGACTACGCCGGCGGCACGATCGTGCCGCAGCCGGGCGAGATCGAGGCCGCCGACTGGTTCAGCCCCGAGGCGCTGCCCTTGCTGCCGGAGCCGGTCAGCATCTCGCGCCGGCTGATCGATGCAGCTCGGCAGCTGTGAGCCGAAATAGTGCAGCGGCTTTAGATTGGCCTGGGTTAATTTGGTTCCAATTTTTGAGCAGCTGTAACTGAGAAATTTGTTATTACCTTGGTAGTATCGCGGTTTTGTTGATTCCGTGAGGGCCGCTCGGCGGTTGGGTGTAATGGGGGCGAATTCCGGGGTTGCGGCGTCGATCAAGCGCTGGCAGCGCTTCCTGCCGGCCCGGGGGAGCGCCGCGGTATGGCTGCTGGCCGTCGGCTTGACCGTCATCGCCCTTTACGTCCGGCTGATCATGGCCCCGGTCGAGGCTGGCCTGCAGTACCTGACCTTCTTCCCGGCGGTGGCGCTGACAGCGGTGATCGGCGGTTTCTGGCCCGGCCTGCTGACAACGTTGCTCGGCGTTCTCTGCGCCACCTTCATCTTCACGCCGCCCTATTACTCGCTGTCGCTTGCCAACCTGCAGGCCAGCCTGTGGGCCAACCTGGTCTTCCTGATCGACGGGCTGATTGTCTGTTCGTGCATCGAGGCGATGCATCGCTTTCATGTCGAATCCAGCCGGGAATCGGCCGAGGCACGGCGCATCGCCGCCGAGTTCGCGGCCATCAACCAGCAGTTGCGCGACAGCGAAGCCTTCGGCCGCAGCCTGTTCGATTCGCGGACCGAGCAGGTGGCGGTGCTCGATCAGGACGGCATCATCATCGCGGTTAACGAGGGCTGGCAGCGCTTTGCCGCGGAAAACGACGGACTCGACTCGGTGGTGGCGGTGGTCGGTCTCAGCTATCTCGATGTATGCCGTCGATATGCCGGCGCTAGCGAGGACAGTCCGGCGATGCGGGCGGCGGCCGGCATTCGCTCGGTGCTTGCCGGGGCGGTGGGCGAGTTCAGCCTGGAGTACCCCTGTCCGGCACCGAACCAGGAGCGCTGGTTCAAACTGCGGGTCACGCCGCTGCACGGTTCGCGGCGCGGGGTGGTGGTCGCCCAGGAGAACATCAGCCAGCGCAAGTTGCTGGAAAAATCCTTGATGCATCACGCGGCGATCGTCGAATCGTCCGAGGACGCCATCATCGGCGTCACGCTGGAAGGCATGATCACCAGCTGGAACCTGGGCGCCGAGCACCTGTTCGGTTATGCCGGCACCGAGGTTCACGGCCGCCACGTCGCCCTGATCATTCCCGTGCCCTATCTGAACGAGGCCGGCCGCATGCTCGACGACATCCGCGCCGGCCGGGTCGTCAAAAACCTGCCGACCGTGCGACGCCACAAGGACGGCCGGCTGCTCGACATCTCCATCACCGTTTCGCCACTGCGCGACGCCAGCGGCAAGGTGATCGGCGCCTCCAAGGTGGCGCGCGATATCTCGGCGGAGAAGCGCACCGAGCAGGAACTGCGCATCGCGGCGACGGCCTTCGAGGCGCACGAAGGGATGATGATCACCGACGCCAACAAGACCATCCTGCGGGTGAACCGGGCCTTTGCCGCCAACACCGGCTACAGCGCCGAGGAAGCCGTCGGCCAGCACGTCCGCCTGCTCAATTCCGGGCGCCACGATGCCGCCTTCTATGCCGAGATGTGGCGCGGCATCGAACGCGACGGCTCGTGGCAGGGCGAAGTCTGGAACCGGCGCAAGAACGGCGAGGTGTATCCGGAGTGGTTGACCATCGCCGCGGTCAAGAACGTCGCCGGCGCGACCACCCACTATGTCGGCACGCATACCGACATCACGGCGCGCAAGCTGGCCGAGAACGAGATCAACAATCTGGCCTTCTACGATCCGCTGACCCGCCTGCCCAACCGGCGTCTGCTGCTCGACCGCCTGCAGCAGGCTCAGGTCGCCGCGGCGCGCAACGGCCAGTTCGGCGCCCTGATGTTCATCGATCTGGACAACTTCAAGACCCTCAACGACACCCTCGGCCATGATCAGGGCGACGTGCTGCTGCAGGAGGCGGCGCACCGCCTGACCTTCTGCGTGCGTGAAGGCGATACCGTGGCCCGCCTGGGCGGCGACGAGTTCGTCGTCATCCTGGAAAGCCTGAGCCGCCTGCAGAACGAGAGCGCCGACCGGGCCGAACAGATCGGCGAGAAAATCCTGGCGACGCTGAACCAGCCCTACCACTTCGATGCGCACGAGCACCACTGCTCGGCCAGCATCGGCCTGACCATGTTCGGCGAGCACGACGACAGCAGCGCCGAGCTGATGAAGCAGGCCGATCTGGCCATGTACCAGGCCAAGGGGGCGGGGCGCAACGCCTTGCGTTTCTTCGATCCGGAGATGCAGGCGACGGTGAATGCCCATGCGCGGCTCGAGAAGGAGTTGCGCAACGCGGTGCGCGAGCAGTGTTTCGTGCTGCATTTCCAGCCGCAGCTCGACCAGCGCGACCGGGTGACCGGCGCCGAGGCGCTGGTCCGCTGGCAGCATCCGCAGCGCGGCCTCGTCGCGCCCGATGCCTTCATCCCGCTGGCCGAGAAAAGCGGCCTGATCCTGCCGCTCGGGGCGCAGGTTCTCGACATGGCCTGCCGCCAACTGGCCGCCTGGGCCGGCCGGGCGGAAACCGCGCAGCTGACGCTGGCGGTCAATGTCAGCGGCCAGCAGTTGCGCCAGGCGGATTTCGTCGATCAGGTGCTGGCCGCGCTCGCCCGCAGCGGCGCCGATCCGCACCGGCTCAAGCTGGAACTGACGGAAAGCCAGCTGCTGACGGAAATCGACGACACCATCGTCAAGATGACGGCGCTGCGCCAGCGCGGCATCCGCTTCGCCCTCGACGACTTCGGCACCGGCTATTCGTCGCTGGCCTATCTGAAGCGCCTGCCGCTGGAGACGCTGAAAATCGACCGGACCTTCGTCATGGACGTGCTCACCGATGCCAACGACGCCGCCATCGCCCGCACCGTCGTCGCCCTGGCCCGCAGCCTGGGCCTCGACGTGCTCGCCGAAGGCGTCGAAAACGAAGGCCAGCGCCGCTTCCTCGCCGACAACGGCTGTTTCCGCTACCAGGGTTACCTGTTCAGCCGGCCGCTGCCGGCCGCGGCCTTCGCCGCCTACCTGCAGCGCGCTGGCGAGCGCCAGGCGGACGACGGCGGCAGTGGTGCCGGGACGGCCTGACCCCGCGCGCGCCAGAGCTGGCGGCTGGGGAATCATTGGCGTGAATTCCGGTCATAGCTGCCCGACAATCAAAACAAGGAGCATTTCATGGCTAATTCCGTCACGCTGGGCGGCAATCCGGTCACCGTCAGCGGCCGTTTTCCCGCCAAGGGCGAGCAGGCGCCGGCCTTCTCGCTGGTCGCCAAGGATCTGAGCGATGTGCCGCTGGCCAGCCTGGCCGGCAAGCGCAAGATCCTCAACATCTTCCCGAGCATCGACACGCCGACCTGCGCCACCTCAGTCCGGCGTTTCAACCAGTCGGCTGCCGAATTGGCCAACACCGTAGTGCTGTGCATTTCGGCCGACCTGCCGTTCGCCCAGAGCCGCTTCTGCGGCGCCGAGGGGCTGGACAATGTGCAGACGCTGTCGACCCTGCGCGGTCGCGAGTTCCTCAACAACTACGGTGTCGCCATCGAGAACGGCCCGCTGGCCGGTCTGGCCGCCCGGGCGGTCATCGTCCTCGATGCCAGCGACCGCGTGCTGCACGCCGAGCTGGTACCGGAAATCAAGCAGGAGCCGGACTACGCCGCCGCCCTGGCGGCCCTCGGCTAAGACTGCCGTCGCCGCTCCGGCGGCCGGGAAACCGGCTCCGGAGCGGTGGACCAGCACGGCCGGCTAGCGCTTGCCGTGCTTCTCCATGACCATGTTGTCGAGTGAATCGATGACGCCGTCGCTGCCGGCTTCGACCCGCTCGAAGGTCGCGTGCAGCTTCTCTTGCACGGCGAAATCGGTTTCCCAGCCTTGCGCCATCAGGTCCATGGCCTGGTGCATGTTCTGGTGCACCTGTTTGTGTGGTTCGGCGATACGGCCGAAGCTGGCGACCCGGCCGAAGACCGCGACGGTCTCCTCGTTGGCCAGCCACTTGCCGAGGCGGCAGTTGTGTTCGTTGACCACCACCGCCTGCGCATTGTCGGAATCACGCCCGCGGCTGACCGCCATGTAGCCGTTCTGCTTGTAGATGAAGTGGTCGATCTTGGCCAGCGAGGCGAAGGTCACGTCATGCACGTAGCGGATCTGCGCCAGCGCCGTCGCCGAGGCTTCGGCGACGTTGGCGAAGCGCGTGTCGAAGTCGCCGACGGTGCCGCGCGATTCCGAGGCGATGCCGCGCATGTCGTCGGCGTTGACCAGCATCTTTTGGGCGTCGACCTGCAGGGTGTCCATGACGCTGGAAATGGCGGTCGAAGCTTTCTTGGAGTCTTCCGCCAGCTTGCGCACTTCGTCGGCGACGACGGCGAAGCCGCGGCCGTGTTCGCCGGCGCGGGCGGCTTCGATCGCGGCGTTGAGCGCCAGCAGGTTGGTCTGGTCGGCGATGGTGGCGATCAGGCTGACCGAACGGGCGATTTCCGCGCGATGCGCATTGAATTCGCCGATCGCCTGGCCGGTTTGCTCGATCTTTTCGACCAGCCGGTTCATCGCGCCGATCACCTGGGCGATGGCCGCGCTGCTTTCCTGGGCGGCGCCGGCATTATCGGTCGATAGCTTGGCCAGATCGTCGGTGGCGGCGACGATGCCGAGCATGTCGCGCTGGCTGGTGCGCATGTTCTTCAGCAGGTTTTCGGCATTCAGCTGGCCGAGGCGGGAGAGCAGGTTGTTGCGCATTTCCCGGTGGTAGTTCTGCATCAGGATGGCCAGCGACTGGTTGCCCTGTTCCACCGCCTGGCGGAACACCCCGTGCAGGCCGGCGGCGTCGATCTGCTCGGCGAAGCGGTTCTCGCTGGCGGCCTGCAGCGCGGCGCGCTGTTTGGCGAAACAGCTCTCCATCTGTTCGAGCATGGCATTGACGTGCTGGCAGACGGTGCCCAGCTCATCCCGGCGGGCGCCTTCGGGAATGCGCTGGCCGATGACGCCGTGAGCGATTTCGCTGGCGACGCGGGAGATGTGGTTGAGCGGCGTCAGGGCGACCTGCAGCTTGCGCAGGTAGAGCCCGCCGCTGCCCAGGCCGAAGGCCGTCAAGCAGGCGAACCACAGCCAGTCCAGCGGCTGCCAGCCGTGGGTCGCCATGCCGACCAGGCCGGCGATGACGAGCAGGATGTTGAGGAAGACGACTTCGACGAGGGCACTGCTAATGAAAGGGGAACGTTGCATGATGGCTCTGGGATATTCGAACGGGCGGAAAATGCGAGGTGCAATTGTACCGGCCGGACATTACCGGAATGGGTACCCGGGCAGCGCCGGGCACCTGCGGCCAGCCTTTCAGAACTGTTTGACCTCGATGTTCAGCGTCTGGATGCGGTAGGCGATCTGGCGCGGCGTCATGCCGAGGATGCGGGCGGCTTTGGCCTGCACCCAGCCGGCCTGTTCGAGGGCGGCGATGACGCGTTCCTTTTCCGACAGGGTCGGGTCGTCGATGTCCATCGGCTGACTGCTCTCGGCCGGCGCCGCTGCCGGGCCGAGGCTACGCGCCGGCTTCGGCGAACTGCGTTCGCGGCTGCTCGGGAAGCGGATCAGATCGACGTCGATCTTGCCGTCCTCGGAGAGCACGGCGGCGCGTTCCAGGCAGTTTTCCAGTTCGCGCACATTGCCCGGCCAGTCGTGGTTGGCCAGCCGGCGGTTGGCCATGTCGGTCAGGCTCAGCTTGCGCTTCTGGTCGTTGCCGATCTTGGTCAGCAGGTGGCGGGCGATTTCCGGGATGTCCTCGATCCGTTCGCGCAGCGGCGGCAGGAACAGCGGCATGACGTTCAGCCGGTAGAACAAATCCTCGCGGAAGTCGCCCATATCGACGGCGGTTTCCAGATCGCGGTGGGTGGCGGCGATGATCCGCACATCGACCTTGATCGTCTTGCTGCCGCCGACCCGCTCGAACTCGCCTTCCTGCAGGATGCGCAGCAGCTTGGCCTGGAACGGCGCCGAGACCTCGCCGATTTCGTCGAGGAACAGCGTGCCGCCGTGCGCTTGTTCGAAACGCCCCTTGCGCGATTCGACGGCGCCGGTGAAGGCGCCGCGCTCGTGGCCGAACAGTTCCGATTCGAGCAGGTTTTCCGGCAGCGCCGCGCAGTTGAGCTTGACCATGGCGTTGCGGGCGCGCGGCGAGTTGTAGTGGATGGCGTTGGCGATCAGCTCCTTGCCGGTGCCGGTCTCGCCGCGGATCAGCACGGTGGTGTTCCACTTGGCGACCATGCGCGCCTGGTCGAAGACCCGGCGCATCACTGCCGAGCGTCCGACCATGCTGTCGAAGCCGAACTGATGGCGGACAGTGCGCCGCAGCAGGTCGCGTTCTTCCACCAGCGTCGATTTTTCCTGCGCCACTTCCATCGACAGGCGCAGGCTCTGGCCGATCAGGTTGGCGACCATCTCGACGAACTGGGCGCGCTCCTCGAGTAGGCCGTCTTCCGGTTTCTCCGGCTGGACCGCCAGCACCCCCTTGAGGTCGCCGCCGACCTTGATCGGCACGGCGATGAACGGCAGTTCCGGCGCGTAGAGCTGGGTCCGGTTGAGGAAACGCGGCTCGTCGGCGACCCGTTCGAGCTTTATGGTGCGCGGCTTTTCCAGGACCAGGCCGATGATGCCTTCGCCGGGGCCGTACTGGGCGTCGTCCGAATCCGGGCCGTCCGGGTTGTAGATGGTGTGGATGTTGAGTTTGCCGCTTTCCGGATCGACGACGCTGATCAGGCCGCGGGCCAGGCCGGCTTCGTCGTGCAGCACGCGCAGGACGTCGCGCAGGGTTTCATTGAAGGCGAGCGAACGGCTGAGCACCCGGCTGACGGCGTAGAGCGCCGAGAGCAACAGGATGTTCAGCTCGTGCGTTCGGCAGAAGCCGCCGGGGGGCGGGCATTCGGCGTCGGCGTTGTGGAGGATGTGATCGTGCATGTGTTCGGTGTTCTGCTCAGATGGGGTCGCCGTCGAGGCGGAATTCGACGATGGCGGCGCAGCCGCCGCTCGGGCTTTCGTCGAGATCGATGATGCCGCCGTGGTCGGCGACCACCTGCTGAACGCGCGACAGGCCGGTGCCGATGTGCCGGCCGCTGCCGCCCTTGGCCGTGAAGAAGGGCTCGAAGGCCTTGTGCCGCCAGTCCTCGGGAATGCCGGGGCCGCTGTCGAGCACGGCAATGACGATGCAGCCGTGGTCCAGCGCACTGGTCAGAGTCAGCTCGCGACGCTTCCAGCCCTTGATGTTCATCGCCTCGATGGCGTTGTCGACCAGGGCCTTGAACAACATGCGCAGTTGCAGCGGCCGGCCGAGGATGGCCGGCAGGGTCGGCGCCGGCTGCCAGTCGACGACGATGCCGGCGGCGAGCAGGCGCGGCGTCGAGACTTCCAGTACATCGCGGAGGATTTCATTGATATTGACGCTGACCACGGTCTCCTGCGGGCCATGCGGAATGACCTGGCGCAACACTTCCAGATGTTCGCGGCTGGCGCTCAGGGCCTGCTGCAGCACCGCGGCGGCGGCCGGGTCGCGGCGCTGGAGCACGGAGACGGCCGAGGCCATGACGTTCATCGGCTCTTCCAGGCGGAAGATCGCGGCCGACAAGCCCTCGCGCACGGCGGAACTGCGTTCCTCCTCGGCCAGCACGGCCTGCAGGGCGGCGCCGCGGGCGCGTTCCTGCTCCTCGCGCAGGCTGCTGATGTCGGCGATGACCAGCAGCAGGCCGGCCTGGCCGGCGGCGGTGTAATAACTGTCGGCATTGTCGCTGTGCAGGTCGATCACCGAAGCGGTGACCGACAACCAGCGGGCGCGCCCGGCCGGCCGGTCGATGCGGGCTTCCTGGCCGACGAAGGCGCAGGCGGCGGGAGCGGCGGCCAGCGCCTCGCGCCAGCCCGGCGTCAGGGTGTCGAGCAGCATGTGCGCCGGCTCGGGGACCCGCAGATCGGTAACCAGTTTCTTGTATTCCTGGTTGTCGAGCATCACCCGGCCGCTCGGGTCGAGCAGGGCGAAGGCGATCGGCGCCGCATCGACGACCGTTTCGATCAGCTCCTTCTGGTTGCGCACGACGCGCTCCAGGCGGTGCAGCTCGGTGACGTCGCGGTGCATGCCGAGGAAATGGGTGGTCTTGCCGGTGGCATCGACGACCGGCGAGATGCTCAACTCGGCCAGGTAGAGTTCGCCGTTCTTGCGCCGGTTGAGCAGCTTGCCCGACCACGGGCGCTGGGCCGATAGATCGGTCCACAACTGCTTGTAGACCCTCTCCGGCGTCGTGTGATTGGACAGCATCGACTCGTTGCAGCCGATGATTTCCTGGCGCGGGTAGCCGGTGACGCGGGTGAAGGCCTCGTTGGCGAACAGGATATTGGCCCTGGCGTCGGTGATCGAGATGGCCAGGTCGGCCTGATCAACGGCCTGGCGATAGGCCTCGGCCGGCAGTTCGACTTCGGGTTTGACAGCATTGCCGGTGTTGGCAAGTGATGGGGCCGACATGGGCGGGTTCCTCGTGGATTCGTCCTGTACGGTGTAGCAGAATCCGTGCCGCGTCCTGGCGGCCCGGCCGAAGCGACGCCATGGCGCGGCTTGCGGGGGAAATGCGACGAAAAACCTGTCGGCTTTGCGACATTGTTGCTTGTTAAATACGCCCTGTTTTGGTGCGCATGCGCCAATTTGCCGCATCGCTCAGTGGCTTGGCGTCATTCACGGCGATTGGCACGCCTTATGCAGAGAGAGGCCCAAGAAAACCCTCCCGTCTGGTCACGAGATGAGTGAAATCCTGTTACTGCTGCTCTCCACCGCGCTGGTCAACAACGTGGTGCTGATCAAGTTCCTCGGCCTCTGTCCGGTCATGGGCGTGTCGAAGAGCGTGGACAGCGCCCTCGGCATGGGCCTGGCGACGACTTTCGTGCTGGTACTGGCCAGCGCCGCCTCGTGGATGCTCGACAACTGGCTGCTGACGCCGCTCGGTCTCGGCTACCTGCGCATCCTCTGCTTCATCCTGGTGATCGCCTCGGTCGTGCAATTCACCGAGATGTTCATCAAGAAGGCCAGCCCCGGCCTCTACCAGTCGCTCGGCATCTACCTGCCGCTGATCACCACCAACTGCGCCGTGCTCGGCGTCGCGCTGCTCAACGTGCAGCAGCAGTTCAGCCTGTTCAAGAGCCTGCTCTACGGCTTCGGTTCGGCGCTCGGCTTCACGCTGGTGCTGCTGATTTTCGCCGGTCTGCGCGAGCGCGTGGCGCTGGCCCGGGTGCCGGCCGCCTTCGCCGGCGCGCCGGTCGCCTTCATCACCATCAGCCTGCTGGCCCTGGCGTTCATGGGCTTCTCGGGCCTCAACATCTAAGGGGGACACGATGATCGCCGCCATCCTCAGCCTGACCATCCTCGGTGCCGCGCTCGGTATCGTGCTCGGCATCGCCAACAAGTTCCTCAGCGTCGAAGGCAACCCGGTGGTCGAGGAACTGATCGCCATGATGCCCGGCTCCAACTGCGGCCAGTGCGGCTTTCCCGGTTGCTCCGGCGCCGCCGAGGCGATCGTCGCCGGCAGCGCCGCGCCGACCTGCTGCCCGCCCGGCGGCAAGGCGTTGGCTTCGGCCATCGCCGCCAAGCTCGGCCTGAGCGTCGATCTGTCGGCGCTGGCCGACGACGGCCCGAAGATCGCCGTCGTCGCCGAGGAGCTGTGCATCGGCTGCTGCCGCTGCAGCAAGGTCTGCCCGACCGACGCCATCATCGGTGCCGCCAAGCAGATCCACAACGTCTTCCGCGAAGCATGTACCGGCTGTTCGAGCTGCATCGAGAAATGCCCGACCGAGGCCCTGGTGATGAAGCCGGTGCCGGTCACCCTGCAACACTGGGTGATGCCCAAACCCCTCGCCGCGTGAGATAAATCATGGGATTCATGAACCTCTTCAAGCACTTCCTCGGCGATGACTGGGGCGTGCATCCGGATGACCACAAGCGGCCGGCGGCCGACCAGCCGGTGCGCGTGATGCCGGTGCCGGCGCGGCTGTACCTGCCGCTGCAGCAGCACCTCGGCGGCCCGGCGCGGCCGATCGTGCTGGTCGGACAGAAGGTCAAGAAGGGCGAGCTGATCGCCGAGGCGCAGGGCATGGTCTCGGCGCCGATCCATGCGCCGACCTCGGGCACCATCGCCGCGGTGACCGAGATCACCGCGCCGCATCCGTCCGGCCTGACGCTGCCGGCGATTATCCTGGAGGCCGACGGTCTCGATGAATGGGTCGAGCTGCACGGCTGTGCCGACCCCTTTGCCCTCGACCCGGCCGCGATCGGCCAGCGGGTCGCCGCGGCCGGCGTGGTCGGCCTCGGCGGCGCCGCCTTCCCGTCGGCGGTCAAGCTGACCGGCGCGGCGCGGGCCAAGGTGACGACGCTGGTCATGAACGGCGGCGAGTGCGAACCCTATCTCTCCTGCGACGACCGGCTGATGCGCGACGCCGCCGCCGGCATCGTCGACGGCATCCGCATCATGCTCCACGCCACCGGCGCCAACGTGGCGCTGGTCGGCATCGAGGACAACAAGCCGGAAGCCATCGCGGCGATGCAGCAGGCGGCGGCCGGTGTGGTGAACATCGAGATCCGCCCGGTGCCGGCGCGTTACCCGATGGGGTCGGAAAAGCAGCTGATCCAGGTGCTGACCGGCATCGAGGTGCCTGCTGACGGCCGTCCGGCCGACATCGGCGTGATCGTCCATAACGTCGGTACGGCGCTGGCCGTGCGCACCGCGGTGCGCGAGGGCAAGCCGCTGATTTCCCGGCTGGTGACGGTGAATGGCAACTGCGTCGCCGCCCCGGGCAATATTGAGGTGCGCGTCGGCACCCTGGCCGAGGAAGTGATCGCCTTCGCTGGCGGCCTCAAGGGCGACGGCCTCGGGCTGGCCCGCCGGGTCATGGGCGGGCCGATGATGGGCATGCAGATTCCGCACTGGCGCGTGCCGGTGGTCAAGGGCAGCAGCGGCATTCTGGCTTTCGACGCGGCCGAGGTCGCGGCGCAGGAGCCGGAGCCGTGCATCCGCTGCGGCAGTTGCGTCAAGGCCTGTCCGATGGGCCTGCTGCCGCTGGAAATGAGCGCCCGCATCCGCAACGAAGCCTACGACGAGGCGATCGGCCTCGGTCTCAAGGACTGCATCGCCTGCGGCTGCTGCGCCTACGTCTGCCCGTCGAAGATTCCGCTGGTGCAGTTCTTCGTCCATGCCAAGGGCGAATTGGCGGCGCAGGACCGCAGCAAGCTGCGCAACGACGCGACCAAGAAGCTGGCCCTGCAGCGCCAGGAACGCCTGGACCGCGAAGCCCGCGAAAAGGCCGAAGCCGCGGCCAAGCGCAAGGCCGAGCGGGAAGCCGCCGCGGCGGCCAAGGCCGCGGCCGAAGCGGCTGCCAAAGCCAACGAAATCCAGGGAGAAACTGCATGACCCCCGCCGCCCTGACCGCCCAGCCGGTCGCCTCGCCGCATGCCCATGGCGGCAATTCGGTCAGCCGCACGATGTTCCGCGTGCAGCTGGCGCTGCTGCCGGCGACGCTTTATGGCTTCTGGTTGTACGGCTGGCCCTCGGTCTTTCTGTGGCTGCTGACCATCCTCTCCTGCCTCGGCTTCGAGGCCCTGTCGCTGAAGTTGATGGGCAGCCAGCGCATCAAGCCGACGCTGCTCGACGGCTCGGCGGTGCTCACCGGCTGGCTGCTGGCGATGACGCTGCCGCCCTGGGCGCCGTGGTGGGTGGCGGTGGTCGGCGGCTTCATCGCCATCATCATCGCCAAGCAGGTGTTCGGCGGCCTCGGCCAGAACGTCTTCAACCCGGCGATGGTCGCCCGCGTCGCGCTGCTGGTCTCGTTCCCGCTGCCGCTGACGCTGTGGGTGCTGCCGTTGCCGATGAGTTCCGTGCCGACGCCGGATTTCGTCGCCAGCCTGCGCATCTTCCTGACCAGCCTGCCGGTGCCCGATGCGATGACCAGCGCGACGCTGCTCGGCCATGCCAAGACCGAACTGTCGCGCGGCCTCGATCTGGCCCAGGCGCTCGGCACGGCGCCGGCGCTGTCGTGGCTCGGCATGCGCGCCGGCAGCTTCGGCGAGTCGGCGGCGCTGTTGATCCTGTGCGGTGGCCTCTACCTGCTGATCACCCGCGTCATCACCTGGCATGCGCCGCTGGCCGTGCTGGCCGGCGTGGCGATCCCGGCCGCTATCGCTCACGGCGTCAATCCGGCCCGCTTCCTGTCGGCCGAGGCGCACCTGCTGTCGGGGGCGCTGATGCTCGGCGCCTTCTTCATCGCCACCGACTACGTCACCTCGCCGAACACGGCCGCTGGGCAGATCGTCTTCGGCCTGGGCATCGGTTTCCTCACCTGGGTCATCCGCACTGTCGGCGGCTACCCGGAGGGCATGGCCTTCGCCGTGCTGCTGATGAATGCGCTGACGCCGGTCATCGACCGCTTCGCCAAGCCGCGGGTTTTGGGTCGCGACCGCAAAGGCCGGCCGCTGGATATTCCGGAGAACGTCTGATGAATCTTGATGCCATTCGCGAAAAAATCGGCTACCAGCCGCTGTTACTCGGCATCGTCGCGCTGCTCGCCAGCGGCGCGCTGGCCGTGGTCTCCGATGCCACGGCGCCGGCCATCGCCGCGGCCGAAGCCAAGGACCTGCGCGACTCGCTGGCGGAAGTGCTGCCGGCCGGCCTGGCCGACAACGATTTCCTCAAGGACACCATCGAACTGCAACGCGGCGGCCAGACCGTCACCATCTACCGCGCCCGCCATGGCGGCGAAATGAAGGCAGCCGTGTTCAAGGTCGCCGAGCGCGGCTACGCCGGCGACATCCAGGTACTGATGGCGGTGGACATGGACGGCCGCACGCTCGGCGTGCGCGTGCTCAAGCACGCGGAAACCCCGGGCCTGGGTGACAAGATCGAAATCAAGAAGGACGACTGGGTGCTCGACTTCAATGGCAAGTCGCTGGGCGAGCCGGCGCCGGAAAAGTGGGGCGTCAAGAAGGACAGCGGCGTCTTCGACCAGTTCGCCGGCGCCACCATCACGCCGCGCGCCGTGGTCAAGGCGGTCAAGGGCGGTCTCGAATTCTTCGCCGCCCGCAAGGGCGAGATCACCGGCTAGGAGAGAGCAATGAGCGAAAACTACGGCAAGTTGATGAAGGACGGGCTGTGGGAGCAGAACGTCGTGTTCGCCCAGATGCTGGCCCTGTGCCCGACCATGGCGGTGACCACGAGCGGCACCAACGGCCTCGGCATGGGGCTGGCCTCCACCGCCGTGCTGGTGGTGGCCAATATTCTGGTGTCGATCATCCGCAAGACAGTCAGCTCGCAGGTACGCATTCCGGTCTTCGTCGTGCTGATCGCGACCCTGGTGACCGTGGTCGACATGGCGATCAACGCCTGGCTGCACGAGTTGTACAAGGTGCTCGGCCTGTTCATCGCGCTGATCGTGGTCAATTGCGCCATTCTCGGCCGCGCCGAGGCGTTTGCCGTCAAGAACGGCATCGTCGCCAGCGCCGTTGATGGCATCGCCATGGGCCTCGGCTTTACCGGCGCCCTGACCCTGATCGGGCTGATCCGCGAATTCCTCGGTTCCGGCACGCTGTTCGCCCAGGCCTCGCAACTGCTCGGTCCCGGGTTCGCCTTCCTCGAAGTGCAGGTGCCCGGCTACGGTGGCGCGCTGCTGATGATCCTGCCGCCTGGCGCCTTTGCCGTGCTCGGCTTCCTGCTCGCCGGCAAGCGGGTCATGGAAAGCCGGCAGGCGGCCAAGACGGCGGAAAATCCCGGCGAGGCAGCGCCAGCCGGGACATGAACATCAATAAACGATCAGGAGAAACGGCATGCAGATAGGGATCGCTTATTCCGAGCCCGGCCAGCAGGTCTGGCTCAACATCGAGGTGCCGGAAGCGACCACGGTGGCCGAAGGCATCGAGCGCTCGGGCATCCTCAAACAGTTCCCGCACATCGACCTGGGGGCGCAGAAGGTCGGCGTCTTCGGTCGGCTGGTCAAGCTCGATGCCGCATTGAAGGCGGGTGACCGGGTGGAAATCTATCGCACCATCATTGCCGATCCGGAGACGGTCCCACGCAAGGATATGGACGGCGACTGAGTCTCAGGCCGGGTGGCCGGAATTCCTTACCGATCAATGGGTACCCCTAGTTGAACGGGCTGCCCGTGCTCCCGACAATGTCCTGGCATTTTGCTCAGGCATGGCCAATTCCGGTCATTCCGCCCCAATTACACCAATATTATGAGAAACGTCATGCAACGCCTGCTTGCACTGTTGTGCCTGTCGCCCATTCCGGCCTTCGCCGCCGGCAACCTGCCTACGGTCGGGGGAATTCCCGTCGATTTCGTCCTGTTCGCGCTGACTTTGCTCGGCGTCGCGCTGTTCCATCACTACACGCTGTATGTCGCGCTGACCGGGCTGTTTACGATCAGCCTGTACAAGATCCTGTTCACCGGCTTCAAGACCGGGGTCGGCGTCGCCGGCCTGCTTGGCCATCTCGGCCATGAATGGGTGACCATCGGCAACCTGTTCTGCCTGTTGACCGGTTTCGCGTTGCTCGCCCGGCATTTCGAGAAGAGCCACGTGCCGGTGATCCTGCCGAAGTTCCTGCCGCACGACTGGAAGGGCGGCTTCGTCATGCTGGTGATGGTCTTCGTTATTTCCAGCTTCCTCGACAACATCGCCGCGGCGTTGATCGGCGGCGCCATGGCCCACCAGTTGTTCAAGGGCAAGGTGCACATCGGCTACCTCGCCGCCATCGTCGCCGCCTCGAACGCCGGCGGTTCCGGATCGGTGGTCGGCGACACGACGACGACCATGATGTGGATCGACGGCATCAGCCCGGTGCAGGTATTCGATGCCTACGTCGCCGCCGGCGTCGCGCTATTGATCATCGCCTACTTCGGCGCCAAACAGCAGCACGCCTACTCGCCGATCATCAAGCATGCCCATGCGCACACCCATATCGACTGGGGCCGCATCTTCATCGTTGCCACCATGCTGGTCTTTGCGGTGGCCACCAACATCACCATCAACATCAAGTTCCCGGAACTGGCCGAGCACTTCCCGTTCATCGGCGTCGCCGTCTGGACGGCGATCATTCTGACCATCCCGGTCCGTCGTCACGACTGGGAAGTACTGCCGGAAACCGTCAAGGGCTCGATCTTCCTGCTGTCGCTGGTGCTCTGCGCCTCGATGATGCCGGTCGAGGAACTGCCGAAGGCTTCGTGGCAGTCGGCGCTGGCGCTCGGCTTCGTCTCTGCCGTCTTCGACAACATTCCGCTGACCGCGCTGGCCCTGCGCCAGGGGGGCTACGACTGGGGTTTCCTGGCCTACGCCGTCGGCTTCGGCGGTTCGATGCTGTGGTTCGGCTCGTCGGCCGGCGTTGCCCTGTCCAACATGTACCCGGAAGCCAAGTCCGCCGTGCAGTGGCTGCGCCACGGCTGGCACGTGGCGCTGGCCTATGTCGTCGGCTTCGCGGTGATGCTGGTGGTGCTCGGCTGGCATCCGGATGCCAGTCACAAGGCCGCGCCGGCCCCGGCCGAGGCGCCGCTGGTCGTGCCCGCCGCGGTCGCCCAACCGGCGGCCAACTGATCGAGCCGCCGCCAGGGCCGGCCATGCCGACCCCGGCGCAGCGTGCCAGAGCCCGGACTTTGTTGTGTTCATGACAAATTCCGGGCTTTTTCATGCACCGTAAAGGTGCCTTAAAATTGTTCTAAGCGACTGAAAAAAAACAATAATTCGCGGTCTATAATGCGCGGCCAATTTCCCCGGGAGCAGCCTGTGCACATGACGAATTATTCCGCCTCGATCGAGACTACCGGTCTGGGTCTCAACCACGGTTACTGTCTTGATGGCGACTTCGTCCA
>PHCU01000186.1 GCA_002842345.1 Betaproteobacteria bacterium HGW-Betaproteobacteria-12
TCGATGTCGGGGATCTGCACTTGCCGCCCCTTGCCCTGAATCAGCCCCGCCTCGCTCAGGTCGCGCAGAATGCGCGACAGCGTTTCCGGTGTGATGTGCAGCAGCGAGGCAATGAGCTGTTTGCTGGCCGGCAAGCTGACCACCAGTCGCCCGCCGGCATGGATTTTAGCGTGCTGGAGCAGGTAGCCGATCACGCGCTCGGCCCCGGTGCGCAGCGTATAGGATTCGACGCTGTACACCAGGTCGTGCTGGCGCAAGCCCATGCAGGCGATCAGGCTGCGGACGAAATGCTTGTCCTTGTCGAGCAGCGCCAGCAAGGCTTGCCGGCCGACTTCAAGGACTTCGGCATCATCGACGGCTTCAGCGAAATAAGGAAAGGGGCTGTCCATGACGACTTCCGCTTCGCCAATGCTCTGGCCGACCCCATAGATGCCGAGCACCTTCTTGCCGCCCTGGGGTGACGACACGGCCAGCAGGATGTAGCCGCTGGCCACCATCAGCAGGCCGCTCGGCTTGTCATCCTTGTCGAACAGGATATCGCCCTTGTTCAGGCATCGGGTCTTGGTCGCCTGGGCCAGCAGCGCCTGATCGGCCGCCGCGACTTCCCGGAACAGCGTCTGCCCGGCAATGAAAGCGGCGATCTGGGCGGCGTTCATGCCCGCCTTCTCTGCCGGCAATGGCCCCGGCAGACTATTGCGTTGGGCGCCGATCTGCGGGTTCACCCCGGCCAGATAACCGCTACGTATCTCGGCCAGACGATTCGCCTGCTGCTGGATCTCGCCCTGCGCCAATTCGGCTGTCCGCTGGGTCGAAACATCCTGAATGATCGACATCACGACCGGCTGGCCATTCGCGCCGAACTGCACCATGCTGATCTGGGCGGCCAGGCGCAGGCCGGCTTTCGTGATCAGGGTCATTTCACAGTCGAACCGCCCGGTTACCTGCAACTCGCTGATCAGCAGCGGGAACCGGGCAATCTCCTCGGGTGCCACGCAATCGAGCAGCGACCGGCCGAGCAATTCCGCCGCCTCATAACCCAACAGCTTGCCCGCCGCCGGGTTGGTCTCGACGATCGGGCCGGGCAGCAGATCCGGCTCGAGGCGGGCGATGACGATGGGCAGCGCACCCTTTTGGAACAGCGTGCGGAAACGCTTTTCGCTGGCGGCCAGTTCGGCGGTTTGTTCGGCGACCAATTTCACCATCTGTTCGCTGCGGTCGCGCTCTGCCCTTTCGGTGGCCTGCAGTTGCTGGTTGCGCTCGGTCATGAAGGTAAACAGCTTCGCCAGCGAACGGGTGACGGCTTCCTGGGCGGGCTGCGGGGGCGGCGCCGCGGGCGCCTCACCGGCCGTTGCGGCGGCGCGCATCCGGCCCGGTTCCTTGTGCAGCAGTTGCGCCAGCTTCTGATCCTCGCCGAGCATGTGATAGATCAGCCAGTCACCGAGAAACTCCATCAACTGATGGCCGGTCAGCGTGCCATTGCCGCCCAGTTCGTCAATCATCGCCTTGACCTGCTGCAGAAACCGGGCATGCGATTGCCGATGGTGGATGACGTGCCGCTCGTCCACGCCGCTCAGTGCCATCAAGGCTTCTTCCGTGCTGAAGTGGGTGGCGGCGTAATCGGTCAGGTAGCCGAGCAGCGTGCGCATCTCGGCGACGCTCAGGCCGTCGCCGGCGCTCAGCTTGGCGGCAGTTTCGTTCGCCAGATCGACCAGCCCGCGGTGCTGTTGATCGACGATATCGATACCGGTCTTGAGATAGTCGTTCCAGGTCAGCAGGTGTTTCATCGATTTCAGTCCAGGAAGTTGTCCCGTCGCGGCTGGCCGCGCCGCATGTAGAGCGTGATGATACTCGCCGCCTGTCCTTCCGGCCGGGGCAGCGTTGATGGCCTGCAGCGCCGGGGGAATTGCACCGTGGTGGATTGTTGTGCGCGATTTTGGTGCGTCGATCGCCGCCGCCGACCGGCGAAATCCCTTGAAATCGTGCTTCTGACGCTATGGCACGCCGATTGCATCAGGGAGTGCAGCACAGCGATTTTCCGCCAACGAGGGTGGGCTGATGGCGACGATGCCATGCGCTGAAACAAGCCATTCCCTCTTAATCACCGTTGCCATGCCCCAAGGGTAATCCTGCGGGGTGCGGTCCACCCGGAAAATCGACCACCATGGACAAGAAATCCTTCCTGCAGGCCGGCCACACGCCAACGCTGCTCGCTGCCTTCCTCTACTTCGACCTGGCCTTCATGGTCTGGGTCATCCTTGGCCCGCTCGGCGTCGGCATCGCCAAGGATCTCGGTCTGAGCCACGCCGAAAAGGGCATGATGGTGGCCACCCCGGTGCTGGCCGGGGCACTGCTGCGCATCATCATGGGCATCCTGGTCGACCGCCTGTCGCCGAAGAAGGCGGCGATCATCGGCCAGGTCATCGTGATCGGCGCGATGGCCTATGCCTGGCTGGCCGGCGTCCATTCCTACGGTGAAGTGCTGATCCTCGGCCTGTTCCTCGGCGTCGCCGGCGCTTCCTTCGCCGCTGCGCTGCCGCTGGCCTCGCGCTGGTACCCGGCCGAACATCAGGGCACGGCGATGGGCATCGCCGGCGCCGGCAACTCCGGCACGGCGCTGGCCGCCTTGTTCGCCCCCGGCCTGGCCGCCGCCTTCGGCTGGACCAACGTCTTCGGCATCGTGCTGATTCCGCTGGTGCTGGTGCTGATCGCCTTCTGCTTCATGGCCAAGGATGCGCCGGACGCGCCGCCGCCGAAGACCTTCGCCGAATACCTGAAGGTGCTGAAGGACAAGGACGCCTGGTGGTTCATGTTCTTCTACTCGGTGACTTTCGGCGGTTTCGTCGGCCTGGCTTCGTCGCTGGTCATCTACTTCAACACCCAGTACGGGCTGGACCCGAAGATGGCCGGCTTCTTCACTGCCGGCTGCGTCTTCGCCGGCTCGCTGGTCCGGCCGATCGGCGGCAACGTCGCCGACCGCATCGGCGGCGTCAAGTCGCTGAGCGTGATGTACGTCTTCGCCGCCATCTTCCTGGCCATCGTCAGCTTCGGTTTGCCAGAAGCGTGGATGGCGGTGGCCGCCTTTGTCGGCGCCATGCTGGCGCTGGGCATGGGCAACGGCGCGGTGTTCCAGCTGGTGCCCCAGCGCTTCCGCAAGGAAATCGGCGTCATGACCGGCCTCGTCGGCATGGCCGGCGGTGTCGGCGGCTTCTACCTGGCCTCCAGCCTCGGCTACTCGAAGCAGATCACCGGCAGTTACCAGCTCGGCTTCCTGATCTTCGCCGGCCTGGCCGTGCTCGCCCTGGTCGGCCTGACCGGCGTCAAGACCCGCTGGCGTACCACCTGGGGCGCCAGCCACCTGACCGCCGCCAAGATCTGAGCGAGCTTCGATGCAGCGCCGACACTTCCTGTTGCTTTCCCTGGGGGCGGTTTTGGCCGGCCCGGGGAAGGCTCTCGAAAGCGCCCAGCCAGGTATCAGCCTGGGCGCCGCGATCAACAAGGCCGGGCGCCAGCGCATGCTGTCGCAACGCCTGGCCAAGGCCTACGCGATGCAGGTGGTCGGCGTCATGCCGGACAAGGCGGGCGCCCTGCTCGATCAGTCGCGGCGCCTGTTCGAGCTGCAGTTGGGCGAATTGAAATCGCAGGTGCCGAACGCCGCGGTGCAGGGCGGCCTCGACGAACTCGACCGCGCCTGGATCGCTTACCGCCAGGCCTTGCAGGCGCCGCGGACGGCGGCAAGCACGCGCTTGGTGCTGGTCGAATCGGAGCAGACGCTGCGCGCTGCGCATGCCCTGACCGGCCTCTACGAGAAGCAGGCGGCGAGCAGCGCCGGGCGTCTGGTCAATCTGTCGGGGCGCCAGCGCATGTTGTCGCAACGCATGGCCAAGTGCTTCATGTTCCAGCAGTCCGGTGTTGCCGGCGACAGCCTGCGCCAGGAAATGGACGCGGCGCGCCGCGATTTCGTCGCCGCACTGAGCGAACTCAACGCGGCACCGGAAAACACCGCCGAGATACGCACCGAATTGGGGCTGGCCAATATGCAGTGGCTGTTCTTCGAGCAGGCCATGAACGGCCGCGAGCCGAACCGGGAGATCGCCGTGCGCAACGTGGCGACGACCAGTGAACGCATCCTCGAGGTGATGGACAACCTGACCGGGCATTACGAGAAGCTGGTGCGCGGCTAAGGGCGGGATACCATGCGACCCATGGAAAACACCCGCAAACCCGCCCTCCGTCTGGCCATTGGCCATGCCTCGCTGACCGGTCCGCGCGAACGCAACGAGGATTACTGCGGCGTCGCCACGCCCGAAGGCCTGGAACTCGAGAACAAAGGCGTGCTCGCCGCCGTCGCCGACGGCATCGGCGGCCACAAGGGCGGGCGCGAGGCGGCCGAATACACGGTGCGCGGCCTGCTCGCCGACTATTTCGCGACGCCCGATACCTGGGGCGTGCCGCGCGCCATCGAGACGGTGACCACGGCGCTCAACCGCTGGGTGATCGCCGAAGCCGGCCGCAACGCCGAACTGGCCGGCATGGCGACGACGCTCTCGGCCGTGGTGCTGCGCGGCCGCCGCTACTACACCGCGCATATCGGCGACAGCCGCATCTACCGCCTGCAGGATGGGCGCTTCGCGCGACTGACCGTCGATCACACCTGGGAACACCCGGAACTCAACAACGTGCTGTCGCGGGCCATCGGCCTCGACCCGCGCGTGCTGATGGATTTCGGCGATGGCGAACTGGCCGTCGACGACCGCTTCCTGCTGGTCTCCGACGGTGTCTGGGGCGTGCTGCCCGATGCGCTGATCGCCGAGGTGCTGCTCGACCATCCCGAGCCGCAGGCCGCCGCCGCCGCGCTGACCAGCCTGGCGCTGGCCCACGGCGGCCACGACAACGCCACGGCGGTGGTCGTCGATGTGCTCGCCCTGCCGCCGGCCGGCCTGCGCGACAGCCTGGAAAGCGCCGCCGGCCTACCGCTGCCGCCCCGCCTCAAGCCCGGCCAGGAGATCGACGGCCTGGTGGTCGAGGAAATCCTCCACGATGCCCGCGAGACGCTGCTCTATCGGGTGCGCAATCGGCGCAACGGCCAGCAGCTGGTGCTCAAGA
Organism: Betaproteobacteria bacterium HGW-Betaproteobacteria-12; assembly: GCA_002842345.1. Lineage (GTDB taxonomy): Bacteria > Pseudomonadota > Gammaproteobacteria > Burkholderiales > Rhodocyclaceae > Azonexus. The sequence goes on from PHCU01000186.1 coordinate 5,104, forward strand.
CCCTGCAGCCGGGCATGCTCGGCGACGCCGGGGCGAGTGCCGCCCTGCTGATGGAGGAGTGGCGCAGCCGGCGGGTGGTCTCGCCCTTTTTTCCGCAGATCGTGCCGGCCGAAGGACGTAGCGGCCTCTATTACCTGATGACCTGGCATGCCGGCGCCAGCCTGCAGGCGCGGCTGGTCTCCGGGCAGCACTTCCCGGCCGGCGAGGTGGTGCGCCTCGGCGTCGCGCTGCTCAAGGCCATCGCCACGCTGCACCGGCTCGACATCATTCATCGCGACATCAAGACCGACAACATCCACCTCGGTCAGGACGGCGTGCTGCGCGTGCTCGACCTCGGCGTCGCGATCAGCCTCGGCGAACTGAAACCCGGCGAGGTGCCCGGCCCGGCCGGCACGCCCTCCTACATGGCGCCCGAGCTCCATGCCGGCGCCGTCCCGGCCGCCGGTTTCGACCTCTACGCTGCCGGCGTCACGCTCTACCATCTGCTGACCCGCAAGTATCCCTACGGCGAGATCGAGCCTTTCCAGAAGCCGAAATTCGCCGAGCCGGAACGGCCGACCCGCTGGCGCCCGGAAATCCCCGGCTGGCTGGAAAACGTCCTGCTCAAGGCGGTCGCCCGCGAAGCCAGGGATCGCTTCGAGACTGCCGAGGAATTCCTGCTCGCCCTCGAACGCGGCGCCTCGCGCCCGCTCTCGGCGCCGTCCCGCCAGCCGCTGGCGCAGCGCAATCCACTGCTGACCTGGAAGATCATCGCCGCCGTCTCGCTGGTGCTCAACCTGCTGTTGCTGCTGGCGCTGTTCGGCGGACGTTAGGGCGGGATTTATTGCCGGCTTTGTCGGTCAATCCTTAGCCACGGCACCGGCGCCGGGCTTGTCGGCAGGTAAGATGGCGGCTGTTCCGCGGCCGACTGGCGTCGGAGACTTGATTGAATCAACGGAAAATCCGCCATGACGACTGCTCTTATCCTCTTCGCCCATGGGGCCCGCGACCCGGAATGGGCCAACCCGATGCGCCGCGTCCAGGCGGCGATTCGCCTGCGGATGGCCGACGTGCCGGTCGAACTGGCCTTTCTCGAATTCCTCGCGCCGAATTTGCCCGACTGCGCGGCGCAACTGGTCGGGCAGGGGGCGCGGAAGATCGTCATCTTGCCGATGTTCATCGCCCGCGGCGGGCATCTGAAGAAGGAAGTGCCGGAGATGCTGGTAACCCTGCGGGCGACCTATCCCGGTGTCGACTTCGTGCTCGGTGGCGTGATCGGCGAGAACGAAGCCGTAGTACAGGCGATGGCCGAAGCAGCGCTGGCGGTGGCTGGTTCGGAGTTTGCTTAGATCCGGGCATGCTGACCGTTCTCGTTATTGACGAATCCCGTTCCCGCGCCGGTGAAATCTGTGCCGGGCTGGCGCTTGCCGGTTATCAGGTGGCCGCCATCCTGGCCGACGCCGAAAACCTCACGGCCGAAGTTGAAAAGCTGCAGCCCGACGTCATCCTGATCGACACCGACAGCCCCAGCCGCGACACGCTGGAAAACCTGGCGGCGATGAACAAGGACATGCCGCGGCCGGTCGTCATCTTTACCCAGGAA
>PHCU01000030.1 GCA_002842345.1 Betaproteobacteria bacterium HGW-Betaproteobacteria-12
CTGGGCCGTCACCCTGCTGCTCGCCCCCGAGGCCGACGCGATGACCGGTTCCAGCCTGATGCTCGACGCCGGCCGCCGGCGCGGCCTGCCCTGACCCCACGGAGAAAAACATGCCCGTCGCCAACCTGCACGTCCTCGCCGGCCACCCGCGCGAAAGCCTGAAGAACTGGGTGCGCGAAAGCTCGCGCGCCCTCTCCGAGATCCTCGCCGCGCCGGCGGACCGGCTGGAAGTCTGGGTCACCGAGATCGACCCGGAACTGTGGGGCATCGGCGGCGACCCGGCCAGCGAGGTGCTGGCGCACACGCCCCGGCGCGACGCGGAAATGCCGCTGATCCAGATGGTGCTGATGGAAGGCCGGACGGTCGAGCAACTGCAACGGGTGATCGCCGAACTGAGCGCCATCACCGCCCGCCTGCTGGATGTGGACCAGGAGCGCATCCGCGTCCATATCGCCCATGCCCACCCCGACCGCTGGGGCATCGGCGGCGTCCCGGCCAGCATCCGCCGTGCCGCCGAATTGGCGGCGCGGCAGGCGGCGGGCTAACTCACCACTTGGCTTCCAGCGTCAGCATGTAGCTCGCCACGCCCGGCGCGAAATCGTTCTCGGTGCGTTGCCGCAGACCGTTGGCATCGACTTCTTCGAGCTCGTTGCGGCGCTCCTCGCGGGTCACGTTCTGCGCCGAGACGCGCAGCGCCACCTGGCGGTCGAGCTTGACCAGCGCGTAGAGATCGAGCTGGCGGCGGGCGCCCTGCTCCTGGCGGACGCTGGCGCTGCTTTCGCGGTCGATGGCCGAGACGTAGTTGAAGTTGCCGCCGGTGGTCAGGCGATACGCCGGCAGTTCGTAATCGAGCCCGAGATTGAGGCTCTTGCGCGGCCCTTCGCCGGCACCCAGGCCGGCGACACGTTCCAGCATGCGGGTGTGGGTGTAACCGGCGTTGCCGCGCACGGTGAGTTGCGGCAGCTGCCAGGCAATCAGCTTGCTCTTGAAATCGAACAGGAAGCCGCGCAGTTCGGCCTCGCCGACATTGAACGGGCGTTCGACCCAGCGCCCGCCCTCCAGTTGCGTCAGGCGCTGCGTGTGATCCTTGATCTGCCGGTGGAAGCTGGAGAAGCCGATGGTCCCCGCCCGCTGGTCGAGGAAGTACTCGACGCCGAGCTCGATGCTGCGCAGGCGTTCCGGCTCCAGTTGCGGATTGCCGCCGCGGTCCGGATTGCTCGACGAATTGACGCCGCTGGCCAGCCGGGTGACCGGCAGCAGTTCGCGCGAGAACGGCACGCGACTGTTGCGGGCGATGCTCGAACGCAGGTTCCACTGGTCGGTCAGCTGCCACAGGTAGTGCAACGACGGATCGAGCGCCCGGAAGGTCCGGTCGATCCGGCCGGACTGGCTGTCGTCGATCTGCGTTTCGAGCAGGGTCCAGCGCAGGCCCGGGGTCAGCACGTGCCGGTCGGAGAGTTGCCATTCGTCCTGCGCCCAGACGACCCGGCGGAATTCGTCGAGTTCGGCGACGGTACGCGAAGTCTGGCTGCCGGAACGCGTCTGGGTGTCCTCGCTGGCCTTGCCGCGCAGCTCGCCGGCCACCGTGACGACATGGCTGTCGCCAAGCAGGCGCTTGCTGCGCAGGTCGCCGACCCATTCGTTCTCCCGGCGTTCGCTGCGGTCGGTGATCGCCGAAGCCAGCGCGCCGGCGGCATAGTACTTGCGGGAAAACTTGTCGGCCGACTCACGCTCGCCCTGGACGATCAACTTGGCCGTCGTCTCGGCACCCTGGGCACCGCTCAGGCGCCATTCGGTCAACAGCCGGCCCATGCTCCGGGTGCTGTCGTCGCGCTCGCGGTCGCTGCCGGCGACGCCGTTGCTCCGCCGCTCGACGGTGGTATCGCGGTCGTTCTCGGTATGGGCGAAAAAGGGGCTGACGGTCAGGCGCTGGTTGTCCGGCAGCTTCCAGGTGAAGCGCGGCGACAGGGTCAGGTTGGTATCGCGGCCGGTGAAGCGCGAGACTTCGTTTTCCTGGCCGGTCGGCACGCCGGCCGTATAGGTGGTGGCCCGCTTGTCGCGCTCGCCGGCATCGGCGCGGCTGGTCAGCGAGCCGGCCAGCAGGTAGCCGAAATCGCCGTCCGGCTCGCCGTACTGGCCTTCGAGGCGCAGCGAGGGGCGGCCGTCCGTGCTGCCGAGACCGAGCTTGACACCGCGCGTCGCCGTCGGCGGCACGTCGCGCAGCACCAGGTTGATGACGCCGGCCGGATTGAGCACGGGAAACTCGGCAGTGCTGTTGCGGATGATCTCGACCCGTTCGATCAGTTCGACCGGCAGGCGCAGCGCGCTCGCCGGGTTGCGGTCGCCGCCTGGCAGCGGCTGGCCGTCGACGAGGATCTGCGGCATGTTGCGATCCGGCCCACGGCCGCGCCCACGCGGCCCGCCGCCGCTGTCGGGATCGGCGAACATGCCGGTGCCCGGCAGCTTGCGCAGCAGTTCGGCGATGCTGGCGGCGTCGAGGGTGTCGAGCTCCTGGCGATCGAAGACCAGCTTGCCGGCCGAGGCGTTGCGGCGGATTTCCTGGGCCTCGGCCTTGGCCGAGACGCTGACTGCGGAGAGCACGGTTTCCTCGACCGCCAGCGCCATGACGGGGCTAGCGACGAGCCCCGCCTGCAGCAGGCGGATAAAGCATGTTTTGTACGTTGGGGGCACGTTGGATTTATTCATTTTTTATTGATTAAGGAAGGAAAGATGCTGTGCAGGCGCGTCATTCCGGCGGATTCAGCAGGTAGGCATCGCTGATTTCGGCCAGGCTGGGGCAGCCGCACAGGGCCATGGTGATTTCCAGTTCCTCGCGCAGCAGACGCAGCAGATGCGCCACGCCGAGGGCGCCGGCGGTGGCCAGGGCATGGATGTAGGGACGACCGATCATGACTGCCGTGGCCCCGAGGGCGATGGCCTTGAAGACGTCGGAACCGCGCCGGATGCCGCCGTCGAGCAGCAGCGGGTAGCCGGCGCCGACCACGGTCCGGATGGCGGCGATCACCTCGAGCGGCGCCGCCGCCGTATCCAGCGTCCGCCCGCCATGGTTGGAGACGACGATGCCGTGCACGCCGGCATCCATCGCCCGCCGGGCATCGAGCGGATGCAGCAGGCCTTTGAGCACCACCGGCAGCCGGCTTTCCCGGACCAGCCAGGCGACGTCATCCCAGCCCGGCGCCTGCGCCATCGGGCCGGCGAAGACGTCCCGCCCCGGTGGCAGCAAGGCCGCCGCCGGATCGACGTTGACCGGCACGATGCCGGCCGGCAGCTGGAAATCGGCCCGCTGTTCGCGATTGCGCACGCCGGCCACTGCCGCGTCGACGGTCAGCACCAGCACCTTGTAGCCGGCCGCCTCGGCCCGTCGGAGCAGCGCCAGCGAGGCTTCCCGGCTGCCCTGCCAGTACAGCTGGAACCACAGCGGGGCGCGCGCCTGGGCGGCGATGGCTTCGAGCGTGGTCGTCGCCAGCGTGCTGACGGTCATCGCCGCATCGAGGGCACCGGCGCCCTGGACGGTGGCCAGTTCGCCTTCGGCATGAAACAGGCGCTGATAGGCGACTGGCGCCAGCACCAGCGGATGGGCGTAGGTCTCGCCGAACAGTTCGACCTGCGTCTGCCCGTGGCCAACAGCGTTCAGCGGTTGCGGCAGCAGGCGCAGGCGGCGAAAGGCGGCGGCGTTGTCGTGTACGCTCAGTTCGTCGGCCGCCCCGCCCTGCAGATAGGCCCAGGCGTTGTCGTCGACATGGGCGCGCGCCGCCCGCTCGTAGTCGGCCGCCGCGACCAGATCCCGGGGAATCCGTTCGAGCGGCTGCAGCGGCCCGGCGCTCACTCCGCCCATTGCTGCAGCAGCTTGTGGTAATGCCCGGTCAGGGCGACCACTTCGGCACTTTCGCCGACCTGGCCGCGCAGCTTGAGTATGGTCATGTCGAGATCGAACAGCATCGCCCGCTGCCAGGCGTCGCGCACCAGGCTCTGCGTCCACAGGAAGGAAGCGACGCGCACGCCCCGGGTCACCGGTTCGACCCGGTGCAGGCTGGTCGATGGATAGACGATGGCGTCGCCGGCGGCCAGCTTGACTTCGTGGGCGCCGTAACTGTCCTCGGCGATCAGGATGCCGCCTTCGTACTCCTCCGGCTCGGACAGGAAGACTGTGGTCGACACGTCGGTGCGGATCTTCTGGCCGGTGAAGCGGTCGGTCAGGATGGCGTTGTCGATATGGTTGCCGTACTCGCCGCCGTCCTCGTAGCGATTGAACATCGGCGGCAGGATGTGCTTGGGCAGCGCCGCCGCGACGAACAGCGGATGGCGGTTGAGGGCGGCGGCGATACGTTGCGACAACGGCCCGAATGCCGGCGATTCGACCGACAGCTGGCGGTTGCGCTTGATTTCGGCAGCCTGCACCCCGGCCGTCTGCAGGCCGTCTACCCAGCCTTCGGCATCGAGGATCTGGCGGATTTCGGCGACCTCCGCCTTGGACAGGACTTCCGGAATGTGCAGCAACATGGTCAGGCTCCTTGATAAAGAAGAAGCCCGTCGGGCGGACGGGCTTCGGAATAGCCGGCGAACGGCCGGATCAGAACTGGAAGTTGGCGGACAGCACGGCGGTCCGCGGCGCACCCAGGGTCATGCGCGCGCCGCTGTTGTTCAAGGTGCTGATGTACTCCTCGTCGAACAGGTTGTAGACGTTCAGGCGCAGATTGACGTTCTTGTCGACCCGGTAAGCGGCCATCAGGTCGGCCACCCAGGAGGACGGGATCTTCGGCATGTTCGGCACGGTCGCCGCGCTGACGGCAATATCCCGTTTCTGCTCGGAGGTATAGCGGGCGCCGCCGCCGAGCGTAAAGTCGCAGAGCGTGTAGGAAGTCCACAGCGTCGCCGTCAGGTCCGGCGACCAGCGCACGCCATCGCTGACGGTGCCATTGGTGGCGACCTGGTCGATCTGCTTGGTGCGCATCTTGGCGATGCCGGCGGTGATCTGCCAGAAGTTGGTGATCTGGCCGACGAGGCCCAGCTCGACGCCTTCGACGCGCGTCTTGCCGAACTGGGACGTGGTGTTGGTCACCGCGTCGAAGCTGGTCTGTTTGTCGTTCTCCGTCCGGTACACCGCGGCGCTGACGTTCAGGCGCTTGTCGAGCAGTTCCCACTTGGTGCCGAGTTCGACGTTGATCGTCTCCTGCGGGTCCATCGCCGAATTCTGCTGATTGGTCAGCGTGCCACTCAGCGCGAAGTTGGCGCTGCCCGGCGGCGTCAGCGATCGGGCGTAGGCGGCGTAGACACTGCCGTTGGCGGCCGGCTTGTACAGGGCGCCGACCTTCCAGCTCAACAGGTTGTCGCTGACGTCATCGGCGAACGGCGTCACCGCCGTAACGGCGCCGGTGACGGCGTTCTGCGTCACGCTGACGGCATCGGTTTCGGTCTTGTAGTGTTCGTAACGCAGGCCGCCGCTGAGATGGAAGCTGTCGGTAAATTTCAGCGTGTCGAACACATAGGCTGCCGCCGTCTTGGTCTCGCCGCTGGTGTAACCGCCGGCGTGATAAGGCATGGGCAGTAGGTCGCTGGCATTCGGGTTGTACAGGTTGGCCGGCGTGATGGCGCCGAGGCCGGCGACGCTGAAATTCTTCGTCTCCTGCTTTTCGCTCATCAGCTCGATACCGGTGACCAGTTCGTGGCGGAAGGCGCCGGTCGCGAATTCGGTGTTCAGCGTCGTCTGGTTGGCGACGATTTCGTTGACCTGATCGACCCGCTGGCGGGAACGGGCCACCGTCCAGCGCGCCGGGTTGGCGGGATCGGCTGCGGTGATCGCATTGATGCCGGTCAGCACGCGGTCCATTTCGGTACGGCCGTAGCGGGTGAGGTTGCGCAGCACCGTGCCGCCGCCGAAATCGTGCTCGAGCTTGGCCGTCACCATATCGGCATCGACCTTTTCGTAGTCCTTCTTGCTGCCGTAGAAGTTGTCGCGATCCACCTTGGCACCGGCGCGGATGGCGGCATTGGCATTGAAGAAGCCGGACATGCCGATGCTCGGCAGGCCGCCGTCCGGCACGTTGTCCTGGCGGACATGCTGCGAGTACAGGTAGAAGCGCGTCGGCGAGTTGAGGCCGAAGGCGATCGCCGGCGCGACGGCATAGCTCTGGTTCTTGACGTAATCGCGGCCGGCAACGTCGGCATCCTGCGCCATGACGTTGACCCGGACGGCGACGCCGTCGCCGACCTGCTGGTTGACGTCGGCGGTCAGGCGCTTGTAGTCCTCGCTACCCAGGGCGACCGAGGCGGAATTGATATCGGCGGCCGCCGGCAGCTTGGAAATCAGGTTGATGTAGCCGGACTGCGAGCCGCGGCCGATATCGGCACCGGCCGGCCCCTTGACGATTTCGATCTGTTCCAGGTTGAACACGTCGCGGGTCACCGCACCCAGGTCGCGGATGCCGTCGACGAAGGTGGCCGTCTGTGTCGCGAAGCCGCGCATCATGAAGCTGTCGCCGGCGGAGGTGTTGCCGTTCTCGCCCAGTTGCATGGTGATGCCCGGGGTATTGCGCAGGGCTTCCATCAGCGAGGCCGCCCCCTGCTCCTGCAGGACTTCCTTCTTGATGACCTGCACCGTCTGCGGCGTATCGAGAAGCGGCTGGGTGAATTTCGGATTGGCCGCACTATCGGCCTTGTACGGAACTTCCGCGCTGGCCTTGACGGTCATTGGCGGCAACGAGGTTTCCTGCGCCGTGGCAGCGGCCGGCAGCGCGGCGGCGACCAGGGCCAGGAGATGGGACGTGTTGGGGTGCTTGCGACTACGGATGTGCGCCATGAGCCTTCCTTTTTATGTTGATCGAGGTTGGCTGGCTTCCACCGGCGCTCGCGGGGAGCGCCTTCGCAGATGGCTGGCTGGTTCAGTTGCGCATGATAATGGTTCTCATCTGCACGTGCAACAATTTGTAAGTATTTTGTTAAATGTTGAAAACCTGAACCGTCAGAACACGTCGCGGCAGTAGCGGCCGTCGCTGAGCAGGCGGCGGTAGTCATCGCCGCCGAGCAGTTCGCGGATGGCCTGGTCCACACCCTCGCCCATGCCGCTGCGGCTGCCGCAGACATAGACGGCGGCACCGCCGGCGACCCAGGCGCGGAACAGCGCGCCGTTGGCCGCCAGCGCCTCCTGGACGTAGCGCAGGGTGCCGCCCTCGCGGGAAAACACGGTATCCAGACGTTGCAGGCAGCCATTCGCGGCCCAGCGCTGCAATTCCTCGCCGTAGTGGAAGTCGCTGCCCCGGTTGCGTTCGCCGAAAATCAGCCAGTTCTCGTGCACCCCGGCCTCGATGCGCGCCGCCAGATGGCCGCGCAACCCGGCCAGGCCGACGCCGTTGCCGATGCAGATCAGCGGCCGCCGGCGGTTTTCCGCCAGCTGGAACGGCCGGTGCGGACGGATGCGCAAGGGCAGCGCGTCGCCCGGCGCCAGTTGCTGCGTCAGCCAGCCGGAAACCGCACCGGGTTCGCCGCCGGGCCGCCGGTGCACACGCACCAGGAGGCGCAGCAAACCGTCCGTCGGCAGCGAGGCGATCGAATAGTCGCGCGGCCGTCCGGTCGCGGTCGGCGCCAGCACCTGTGCCAGGTCGCCGGAGTCCCAGGTCGGCGCCATGCCCGGCGGCGGCGCCAGCAGCAGTTCGAAAACCGGATTGCCGGCGCTACCGGGATTGAGATGCCGGCGCTCGAGCAGTTGCCAGGGCCGGTAGTCGCCCGGCGCGCCAGCGGCGAACTCGAGCGCCCCGGCCAATTGGCCCAGATGCGCCTGCCAGCGCGCGATGGCCTCGGGATCGCCGCGGTCGACATCGATCCGGTCGAAACAGCGGCGGGCGCCCTGGGCCACCAGCCAGGCGTCGAGACGGCGGCCGAAAGCGCAGAAATCGGGATACTCGCGGTCGCCCAGCGCCAGCACGGCGAAATCCACGGCGCTGAAATCGGCCGCGGCGGCCATCACGCTTTCACTGAACAGCGCACCATTGTCCGGCGCTTCGCCTCGGCCGGCGGTGCTGGCGATAAACAGGAAGCGCCCGCCACGCTCGAGATCGGCGGCGGACAACTGGTTCAGCGGACAACAGCGGACCGCGCCGCCGTCCCCGACCAGCGCCGCGGCCGTCTGCCGGGCCAGCGCCTCGGCGCTGCCGGTCTGGCTGGCGTAGGCCACCGTCCACGCCGGCTGGTCCACTGCCGGCGCCCGGCTGCGCCGCCGCGCCTGCCGCCAGCAGTGCAAGCACAGGCCGGCATAGGCCAGGCTGCCGGCGAGTGCGCCGAGCCCGCGCAGCGGCTCCAGCATTGCGATCATGCCCGGCGCGGCCTCACTGCGCCTGGACTTCGAAGGTGCCGCCGTAGTTGTAGCGTAGCGCCGGCATCGGCGGCCGCGGCTGACCTTCCGGCACCTGGACGCGCGGCGGGTAGCTGGCGTTAATCCAGTACATCTGCGGCAGCGGCCAGGTGACGGTGAATTCACCGTTGCTATCGGTGGTCGCCATGACTTCCTTGAGCACGCCGCGATAGCGCACGCCGCCCGGCACGATGGCCACCTTCAGGTCGGCCACCGGCTGGCCATCGAGCAGGAAGCGGAAGCGCGCCGGCTCGCCGGCCAGGTACTCGTTCGGATGGCTGAGCGGCAGCAGTTCGAGGCCGCTGCCGATCGGCTGAACCACGGCCATGTTGGCCTTGCCGGCGGTGACGTAGGTTTCCAGCCGGCTGCGCGTCGTCGACACGCTCAAGTCCGTCACCCCGTCCGGCACCTCCTTCTTCAGGTCGGCCGGATGGCCGCGCCAGCGCTTGGTCTCGCCGTTCAGCTTGTAGCTGGCCATGACATTCTCGGAAACCAGCGCGATGCGGTAGGTACCGGGCTTGCTCAGCTTGATGTCGGCGCTGCTGCGCTGCTTGCTGCTGACCACCTGCTCGGCGGCCTGCTGGCTGCCGTCCGGCGCGGTGATGCGCAGGCCGTCGAGCTTGATGGCCGTGGCGCCGATGTCGAACAGATCCTCAGAGACGGCGCCGTCGATGGTCACCCACGGCTCCTTGCCTTCGGCCTGGGTGGTCGACGGCAGCAGCCACTGGCGGTGGGCGTGGGCGCTGGAAAAAGCCGCCAGCAGCAGGGCGGCGACGGCAACTAGTTTGATGGATGGCATGGCGGCTACTCCGGGATCAGGGTTTCAGTTGAAGGGTGACGTTGCCCAGTTCTTCCAGGCCCTTGCCGCTGGCGCTGCGGGCTTCCTTGGGCGGCCAGGCGAGCGGCAGGCGGACCACTTCGCGGCCGCCGGCTTCGCGCGAAGCCTCGACGAACAGCGTGTAGTCGCCGGCCGCCAGTTTGTCGATCGGCGCCTTGCCGCCGACGTAGGTCAGGGTATGCAGGCCGGGTGCCCGCGTCGCGCTGGTCACCGCGTCGAGCGGCACGGCCAGGTCGCGGCCGCCCTTGCGCCACCACTGGCGCAGGTCCTTCAGCCATTTGCTGCCGCCGTTGTCCTTCTTCTTCTGGTCGTACCACACGGCGAGCTGGGTGACCTGGCCGCCGTCGGCCTTTTCCAGCCACAACGCGATGTAGGGCCGGTGATATTCGGCCACCGGCAGTTGCGGAATCTCGATCTTGACCGCCAGTTCGGCGGCCAGTGCCGGCCAGGCGGCGACGGCGACAAGGAGAGGGAGAAAGCGACGATGTTTCATGGGCGATTTCCTGAGGGGGAGGATTGATTGAGTAATTAGTGGATAAACAACAAGGCAATCAGCACCGGCACGATCACGCCGAGCCCGACCAGCGGCCAGGTGGACAGACGCTGGGCGGCATGCGCCTGGAGAATGAGCAGGCCGGTCAGCGAGAACAGCAGGCAGCCGAAGGCGAACAGATCGATGAACAGGCTCCAGACGGCACCGGTGTGGCGCCCCTTGTGCAGGTCGTTGAGCCAGGAAATCCAGCCGCGGTCGGTGACTTCGTACTCGACCTCGCCGTCGGCCAGGCCGATGCGCAGCCAGGCGTCGCCGCCGGGGCGGGCGAGCGGAATGTAGAGCTCATCGTCCGACCACTCGGCTGCGCCTTCGCCAAGATCGGCCCGCAGGGTTGCCGCCGACCAAGCCACCAGCTCCGGCGGCACGGCGGTCGAGCCTTGCTCGGCGGCCTGCCCGGCCAGCTGCAATGGCGCCAGCAAAGCGGCCGGCAGCACCGCTTTCTGCTGCCGCGTCACCGGCCGCGCCTCGATCTGCGCCGCATGGTTCAGCGTGAAGCCGGTGACGCTGAACAGCAGGATGCCGAGCAGGCAGACGGCCGAACTGATCCAGTGCAGCTTGAGCAGAAACTTCAGGCGGCGCGCACGGCGCACGCCGTCGGCGAGCGCCGGCGACGCGGCTTCGGCCGCGTCAGGCGCGGCGGATGATGGACAAAGCGAACGCAGGGAGAATTTGGGGGCCATGGCAACTTGTTCCGGGAAAGTTGGCTGGCGCCCCAAGAGGGCTCGGAATCGCGATGGCGACCGGGTACCCAGGGGAAATCTGGCTGGCTGAACGGATTATAACTGATAACCGTTCTCAATACGCAGGCCTCTTTGTTGTTTGACTTCAAAGGCGGGCATGCCGGCATTCGCTGCCGGAGGCTTTGGACTATGCGCCCAGCAACCTTCTCGCCAGCACCGACTGCATATCGCGACGCCCATCGGCAATCAGATAGATGACGACCTGGCGGCCAGTAACCCGGTAGATCAGCCTGTACGGTTTGAAGAAGCTCTGGCGGTATTCCTTGATGCCGAGCCCAAGCAGTTCCTTCGGATAGCTGCCACGCTCCGGAAATTTCGCCAGGCTCGCCACAACCGCCATCAACTCATCCAATACGTGGTCGGCGTTGGTGACACAATCGAATTCAGAGATGTAGTCGTATATGGACTCCAGGTCCTGCTCCGCCCCCTCGGTCAGCAGGACTTCATACTTGGTCGACGTGCCTGCCATCAGACACTGGCGCGCTTGGCGCGCAGACGGGCAACGACATCGCCTGCGGGTTTGAGCTTGCCGGCTTCTACGTCCTGGTTGCCCAGGGCCAGGATTTTCAGCAAGGCCAGCGTTTCCTGAGTCTCTTCGAACGACGCCACATCCTGCAGGACCGCCTTGGCCTCACCATTCTGGGTAATGACCAGCGGCTCGCGCCGCTCGGCGAGGTTGCTCAGAACCTCGGCCGCATTGGCCTTGAGGTAGCTGATCGGTTTGACTTGCGACGAGTAGCGCATGGCCGTCCTCCTGATTTCGACAAAGACCGAATATAGTCCTTTAACAGTCTCATCACAAGGACACCGAGTGGCAGCCGGCACCAGCCTCAAGGAACTGTTGCAGGTGCTGCGCCAGCCAGTGAAAGCCAATATGCTCCTGCTCCAGGCTCAGTTCCGCGCCAATGTGATTGTGCCGCTGACCGCTATTCCATTGGCATTCAGCATCAGCTGACGTCGATGCCCGGCGCCCCCTCGACGATCTCGCCGATCACCGAAACATGCGTAAAGCCCTGCTGCAGGAAGATCGACAGCACATCGGTCACCGACTCGGCGGCGCAGGAGACGAGCAGGCCGCCGGAGGTCTGCGGATCGGTGAGCAGCGTTTGCGCCGCCTCGCCAAGGCCGGGATCGAGGCGGACCAGATGGCCGTAGCTGGCCCAGTTGCGGCTCGAGGCGCCGGTCATGAAGCCCTCGCCGACCAGTTCGGCGGCACGGGTGAGCAGCGGCACGTCGGCAAAGCGCAGCTGGGCGGCGACGCCGCTGCCTTTGCAGATTTCCGCCAGATGGCCGAGCACGCCGAAGCCGGTAACGTCGGTGATGGCGTGCACGCCATCGAGACAGGCGAGCACCGGGCCCGGCGTATTGAGTTGGGTAGTGGTGGCGATCATCGCCTCGTAGTCGCTGTCGTGCAGCTTGTCCTTCTTCAGCGCGGCACTGTAGATGCCAACCCCGACCTGCTTGCCGAGAATCAGCTTGTCGCCCGGCCGGGCGGCGGAATTGCGCTTGAGATGGGCCGGATTGACGATGCCGATGACAACCAGGCCGTAGATCGGTTCGACCGAATCGATGGTGTGGCCACCGGCGATCGGAATGCCGGCCTGGCGACAAACCGCGGCGCCGCCTTCGAGGATGCCGCCGATGGTTGTCAGCGGCAGCACGTTGACCGGCATGCCGACCAGGGCCAGCGCGAACAGCGGTGTGCCGCCCATGGCGTAGATGTCGGAAATGGCGTTGGTGGCGGCAATGCGGCCGAAATCCTGCGGATCGTCGACGATCGGCATGAAAAAGTCGGTGGTGGCGACGATCGCCTGTTGCGGGTTGATCTGGTAGACCGCCGCATCGTCGCTGGTTTCGGTGCCGACCAGCAGTTGCGGCGGGATGATGCCGGGGGCCACGCCGGCGAGAATTTTCTCGAGGACGGCCGGGGCGATCTTGCAGCCGCAGCCACCGCCGTGTGAGAGCTCGGTCAGCCGCGGGACGGCCTTGGGCTCGGCATGCTGTTCACTCATCGTCGGCTGTCTCTAGGCAGCGTCAAAGCCGGCGTCCTCGATCGCCGCGAGCAGCGCCGCCCGACCGACCACCGACGGCTCGAAGCGGACCCGCGCCTCGCCCTGCTCCAGCGAGACTTCGGCCGAGGCAACGCCGGGCAGGCCGGCGAGAACGCCCGTAATGTTGCCGACACACCCCTGGCAGCTCATGCCGCCGACCTTGATGACTGTTTCTTCCATGTCCTACTCCTTGTGCAAAAAGGGCTGCCGACGCAGCAGCTCGGTAATTTCATCGCCGGGCAAAGCCCGGCTGAACAGATAGCCTTGCGCCATGTCGCAGTCCATGGCGCGCAGCAGGGCCAGTTGTTCGCGACTCTCGACGCCTTCGGCGAGCACCGTCAGGCGCAGATTGCGGCCCATGCTGACGATGGTCGAGGCAATCGCCTGATCGTCCGCGTCGGTTTCCAGATCGCGGATGAAGGAGCGGTCGATCTTCAGCTTGCCGACCGGAAAACGCTTCAGGTAGGCGAGCGACGAGTAGCCGGTGCCGAAGTCGTCGAGCGACAGTTCGACGCCCATCCGGTGCAGTGCGGTCAGCGTGCCGATACTGCTGTCGGCATCGTGCATCACCGTGCGCTCGGTCACTTCCAGCTCGAGCAGGGCCGGATCGAGACCGGACGCCGCCAGCGCCCCGGCCACCGCCTCGACGAAGCCGCCCTGACGGAACTGTTCCGGCGCCACATTGACCGCCATGACCAGAGGCGGCAGGCCGGCCTCGATCCAGGACTGGGCCTGCCGGCAGGCTTCGCACAGCACCCAGTCGCCGATGGCGTTGATCAGCCCGGCCTCCTCGGCGACGTGGATGAAGCGGTCCGGCATGATCAGCCCGAGTTCCGGGTGCTGCCAGCGAATCAGCGCCTCGACACCGATGATCAGGCCGTTCTGCAGACTGACCAGCGGCTGGTAGTGCAAGACGAATTCCTGCTGCTTGACGGCCCGGCGCAGGCCGCTTTCCATCATCAGGCGCTCGAGGGTCGCCGTATTCATCTCGGCGGCGTAGAACTGGAAGGTGTTGCGCCCCAGTTCCTTGGCCTTGTACATCGCCGCATCGGCGTTGCGCAGCAAGGTCTCGATGTCCTTGCCGTCCTGCGGACAGATGGCGACGCCAACCGAGGGCGTCACCGTCAGGTCGTGCCCGGCGACGAGGAAGGGCGCATTGCACTCTTCAAGCAGGCGGCGGGCGACATCGATGGCCGCCGCCGCGTGCGTCCCGGGCATGGCCAGGATGAACTCGTCGCCGCCCAGGCGCGCCAGCGTATCGACCCGGCGCACGGCCCCGGCAAGGCGTCGGGCCACGGCGCAGAGCAGTTCGTCGCCGACGCTGTGGCCGAGCGAATCGTTGATGCGCTTAAAATGATCGAGGTCGAGGAAGAGCAGGGCAAAAGGTGAGTCGTCGCGCTCGGCGGCGGCCAGCATTTGTCGCACCCGGTCATGCAGCAGGCGGCGATTGGGCAAGCCGGTCAGGGCATCGAAATCGGCCAGTTCGCGAATCCGCGCTTCGGCCGCCTTCTGCGCACTCAGGTCGAGAACGGTGCCAACAGTTGCCGTGCCGCCGGCGAATGTCGACGGCGCGGTGCAGATGCTGACCGGAAACAGGGAACCGTCCTTGCGTCTGGCGAAAAATTCGCAAGCCGCCACATGCTCGCCGGTCCCGCCGATCGCCCGCTCCTGTACGAGGAAAAACTGCGACTCGGCAAGCAGCAGGTCGAGCGTGCCACGCCGTCCGACCAGTTCGTCGGCGGCATAGCCGAACATGCGGGCGAGAAAGGGATTGACGTAGCGGAAGAGGCCATCCTGCAGCAAGTAGATGCCGACCTGCGCCGCATCCATCGCCGCGGCGAATCCCGCCTCCAGGCAACTGCCTGTCTCAGGACCTTCTGCGAGCCCCCCGGCCATTGTTCTCCCTTTTGACTGCATGCGTTCAGTGCGGCTTGCCGGCCGGACGCCAGCGCTTCAGCAGCAGCGAATTGGACACCACCGAAACCGAGCTCAGGGCCATCGCCGCGCCGGCCACGACCGGATTGAGAAACCCCAGGGCGGCAAGCGGAATGCCGAGAACATTGTAGATGAAGGCAAAGAACAGGTTCTGTCGAATCTTGCCGAGCGTTGCCGCGGAAAGATCGATGGCGTCGGCCACGGCCAGCAGGTCGTTGCGGATCAGCGTCAGGTCGGCCGCCTCGATCGCCGCGTCGGAACCGGCACCGATGGCGAAGCCGACATCGGCCGCCGCCAGCGCCGGCGCATCGTTGATGCCGTCACCGACCATGCCGACCACCGCCCCGCCCTGCTTCAATTCGGCCACCGCAGCGGCCTTGTCGCCGGGCAGGATGCCGGCGCGAAATTCGTCGACACCCGCTTCGGCGGCGATCGCCGCGGCGGTTGCGGCGTTGTCGCCGGTCAGCATGACGACACGCACGCCGCGCCGGCGCAGGCGCTCGACCGCCAGCCGCGAAGTCGGCCGCAGGGCATCGGCAATGGCAAACAGTGCCAGGATCGCCGTCCCTTCGGCGAGGCCGATAACGGTCTTGCCGGCCCGCTGCAGTGCCGTCACCGCCGGATCGTCGCCGACACCGAGCCAGTCCGGCGAACCCAGGCGCAGGGCGCGACCATCGACCGTGCCTTCGACGCCATGCCCCGGCTGCGCCCGAAATCCGGCTACCGCCGCCAAGGCCGTATCGCCGGCGGCGGCAACGAGGGCGCGCGCCAGCGGGTGTTCGGAATGGTGCTCCAGTGCCGCCGCCAGACGTAGCGCTTCATCGCGCCCCGCGGCCCGGCTGACGATGTCGGTCACCACCGGCGCCCCCAGCGTCAGCGTGCCGGTCTTGTCGAGGGCCAGCACGGAAATCTTCTCGGCCCGTTCCAGCGCCTCGGCATTGCGCACCAGGATGCCGGCCCGCGCCCCCTGGCCGGTGCCGACCATGATCGCCGTCGGCGTCGCCAGGCCGAGCGCGCACGGACAGGCGATGACCAGCACGGCGACGGCATTGACCAGGGCCTCGGCAAAGGCCCCGCTCTGCCACCACCAGCCGAGCAAGGTGACCAGGGCGATGGCGCAGACCACCGGCACGAAGATGCCGGAGATGCGGTCGGCCAGCCGCTGCACCGGCGCCTTCGAACCCTGCGCCTCGCCGACCAGGCGGATGATGCCGGCCAGCAGCGTCTGCTCGCCGACGCCAGTGGCCTTGCAGCGCAGCGCCCCCTGGGCATTGACCGTCGCCGCGAAGACGCGGTCGCCCGGCGCCTTGCCGACCGGCATGCTCTCGCCGGTGAGCATCGCCTCGTCGATACTCGAGGCGCCGTCGACCACCTCGCCGTCGACCGGCACGCTCTCGCCCGGACGGACCAGGAAGACGTCGCCCGGCATCAGGCTGTCGACCGCCATCTCGATCCACTGGCCGTCGCGCTCGACGCGCGCCGTCTTCGGCTGCAGGCGGATCAGCGCCTCGATCGCCTCCGAGGTCCGGGCCTTGGCCCGCGCTTCGAGCAACTTGCCGAGCAGGACCAGGGTGATCACCGCCGCACCGCCCTCGAAATAGACGTGCTGATCGAGTCCGAACAGCGTGACGACAGTCGAGAAACCCCAGGCCATGCTGGTACCGAGGACGACTAGGACGTCCATGTTGGCGCCGCCGGCACGCAGCGTCTTCCAGGCACCATCGTAGAAACGCCAGCCGATCCAGAATTGCACCGGCGTCGCCAGCAGCAGTTGCAGCCAGCGCGACAGTTCGTTCTGATGGCCGTGCTCGCCGAACATGAACAGCATCTGGCCGACCAGCGGCAAGGTCAGCGCCACCGAAATCCAGAAGCGCCGGCTTTCGCGCTGATAGGCCAGCAATTTCGCCCGCTTCTCCCGCTCGCGCGTCCCGGCATCGACCAGGCTGGCGGAAAAGCCCGCCTTGGCCACGGCGGCGATCACTGCCGCCGGCTCGACCACGCCCTCCAGCCGGACGCGGGCGCGCTCGGCCGCCAGATTGACATTGGCGCGCATCCCCGGCTGACGGTTGAGCACCTTCTCCAGGCGCGTCGAACAGGCGGCGCAGGTCATGCCGCCGATGGCAAATTCGACGACCCGGGCGCTCACCGGATCGTCGGCCGGCGCCGGCTGGCTGACAGGAAGAACGGTGTTCATGGTCGTCATGCTCCTAGTAGCGGATCAGCGCCAACAGTCCGTACAGGCCGAAACCGAGGACCAGCAAGCCGGACATGGTCCTGACCACAGGCCGGCGGACAAATTCATTCAAGCGCGAAAAAAGGATGCCGGCGAGCAACAGATTGGGTAGCGTCCCCAGACCGAAGAGCAGCATCAGCAAGGCACCGCGCCCGGCCGAGCCGGCCGTCAGCGCACTGGCCAGCGCGCTATAGACCAGGCCGCAGGGCAGCCAGCCCCACAACAGGCCGAGCGGCAGCGCCTGGGCCGGCGTGCGCGCCGGCAGGAAGCGCCGGGTCAGCGGCTGCAAGCGGCGCCACAAGTGTTGTCCGGCCCGTTCGGTAAAGGCCAGCGCCCGCGTCACGCCAACCAGATAGAGGCCAAGCGCCACCAGCATCAGGTTGGCCAATAGATAGAGCACCAGGCGAACCGGCATCTGCCCCTCCAGGCTCAGGCTAGCCGCCCCCAGCATTCCGGCCGCCGCACCGGCGGCGGCATAGGAGGCGACGCGCCCGGCGTTGTAGGCCAGGTGCATGCTCCAGCGTCCCGGTGCGCCCATCGACAAGGCGCCGACGATACCCCCGCACATGCCGACGCAATGGGTGCCACCGAGCAGACCGACCAGAAACAGGGCAAGGTAGCCGGAATCAGGCATGGCAAGACTTCATGAAAGCAAAGCGCGGAGTTTAACCCGCGCTCCCCTGCCCTGCACGGCCTTCAGATCACCTTGGAGTAGCGCGTGCGCTGACGGTCGGCGCGCAGATAGCGGTCGAAGACCATCGAGATGACGCGGACCAGCATGCGCCCCGGCGGCAACACGGTGATCCATTCGCGCTCGATCTTGAGCAGGCCGGCCCGTTCCATCTCCTTCATGTCCTCGAGTTCGGCCGCGAAATACTGGTGGAAATCGATCAGGTGCGAACTCTCGATGCTCTCGATGGACAGTTCGAAGTGGCACATCAGGGCCTGGATGATCGAACGCCGCAGAATGTCGTCGGCAGTCAGCTCGATACCGCGGAACACCGGCAGCATCTGGGCATCCAGCCGATCGTAGTATTCGTCCAGGGTCTTGACGTTCTGGCTGTAGGTCGGCCCGACCTTGCTGATCGACGAGATGCCGAAGGACAGCATGTCGCAGTCGGCGTAGGTCGAATAGCCCTGGAAATTGCGGTGCAGGCGTCCCTGACGCTGGGCCACGGCCAGTTCGTCGTCGGGCTTGGCGAAATGGTCCATACCGATGAAGACATAGCCCGCCTCGGTCAGCTTCTTGATCGCCAGCGCCAGGATCTGCAGCTTGGTATCGGCCGACGGCAGGTCTGGCTCGGCAATGCGGCGCTGCGGCTTGAACAGGCTGGGCATGTGCGCATAGTTATAGATCGACAGGCGCTCGGGATCCATCGCCAGCACGCGTTCCAGCGTCCGGTTGAAGCCCATCACCGACTGGTGCGGCAGGCCATAGATCAGGTCGACCGAAATCGACTTGAAGCCATTGGCGCGCGCCGCCTTGATCACGTCGAAGGTTTCTTCTTCGGTCTGGATGCGGTTGACCGCGACCTGGACCTTCTCGTCGAAATCCTGCACGCCGATGCTCATGCGGTTGAAGCCGAGCTCGCCGAGCAGGGCCACGGTCGCGTAATCGACCTTGCGCGGATCGACTTCGATCGAATACTCGCCACCGTCGAGCAGCTTGAAATGCTTGCGCGTTTCGGCCATCAACTGGCGCATCTCGTCGTGCGACAGGAAGGTCGGCGTACCGCCGCCCCAGTGCAGCTGGATCACCTCGTGCTCGCCGTCGCGGCCCTCGAGGGAAGCGCTCTGCAGGGCCAGCTCCTTGCCCAGGTACTTGAGGTACTTGGCGCTGCGTCCGTGATCCTTGGTGATGATCTTGTTACAGGCGCAGTAATAGCAGATGGTGTTACAGAAAGGGATGTGGAAGTATAATGAGAGCGGTCGACTGATACCGCCAATGTTGCGCTTGCCCAGCCAGAGCTTGGCGGCCTCCGAGTCGAAAGCCTCGACGAAGCGATCTGCTGTCGGGTACGAAGTGTAGCGCGGGCCGTTTACATCAAAACGGCGAATGATCTGAGGATCGAAGACGAGGTTTTCGGTTGAAAAATTCATTGGGCATATCACCTGAAGGTGTAAAGATTATGTTCGGACGGCGCCGTTTTTCGGTTGACATGGATCAAGCCAACGCAGGTTGCCAATGCCCCAGACACAGCCGTTGAATCAGGACATCACGCTGTCTTTGATCAAGACAGCGTGCTCTAGTTGCAATCTGCGCGAATTGTGCCTTCCCTTCGGTCTGAATCTCGAAGAACTTGAGCGTCTCGACGATCTGGTTTCGACCCGGCGCCGGATCAAGCGCGGCGACCACCTGTACCGTGCCGGCGAGGTCTTCGACTCAATCTACGCGATTCGCAGCGGCTTTTTCAAGACCGACGTGCTGCTCGAAGATGGCCGCGACCAGGTGACCGGCTTCCAGATGGCCGGCGAACTGCTCGGCCTCGATGGTATCAGCACCGAGCACCATACCTGCAACGCCATCGCCCTGGAAGACAGCGAAATCTGCTCGATCCCCTTCTCGCGCCTGGAAAGCCTGTCGCGCGAGATCCACACGCTGCAGCATCATTTCCACAAGGTGATGAGCCGGGAAATCGTCCGCGACCATGGCGTCATGATGCTGCTCGGCACGATGCGCGCCGAGGAGCGACTGGCGGCATTCCTGCTCAACTTGTCGCAACGGTTTACGGCGCGCGGCTTCTCGCATGCCGAGTTCTACCTGCGCATGACGCGCGAGGAAATCGGCTCCTATCTTGGCCTCAAGCTAGAAACCGTGTCGCGCGCCTTCTCGCGCTTCCAGGAGGAAGGCTACATTGCCGTCCAGCAGAAGCACATCCGTATCCTCGATGTGAATGGGCTGAAGGCCCTGATGACCCACCGCAACTGAGACGCCGGTCGTTCGGCGCCATCAGGGCGATTGGCCAGGCGATGGCAAAAATGCCGGCGCGGCATCCTGGCTTCCGCCCGCTACCCGATAAAGCGCGCTAAAACAAAAATTAAAAATCCCCACTCAGCTTGCCGCTGGCGGGGATCTGGCTGACCATTTCGTGCAGCCCGGCAAGGCCGGGCTGGCGGCCTGGCGAACGGATCAGAAGGCGTAACGGGCGCTGACCCCGGCCAGCCAGTTGCGATCCGGTGCCGACTCGTAATAGCGGCCACTGCCCTCGCCGACGATGACCGAGCCGACATACTGTTTGTCGAAGATATTGTTCAGGCGGACGAAGCCACCCAGATTCACATCGCCGACTTTGCGATCGATGCCGACGCGCAGATTGGCGATGGCGTAGCCCGGTGCGGCTTTCGCAGTATTCGTATCCTCGACCTCAACCTTGCTGCGGGCCACCCCTTCGACCGCCGCATGGAAGCCGCTGGCCGGATGTTTCCAGGCCAGTTCGCCGTACAGGGTTTGCCGGGAAATACCGGGCAGGCGGTTACCCGCATTGACCGTCTTGGTGGTTACCGGGAAAGGGGTCGTGAAGGTAAAGGATTCGTCGTACTTGGCATCGAGCAGGGTGTAGGCAATACGGCTGGTCAGGCTGTTAGCCCAACGGCTGTCGAGGGCCAATTCCAAGCCGCGACGCGTTGTCGGACCAGCATTCTGAAATGCGGCCCGGCCGCCGGTGCTGGAAAGCACGACAATTTCGTTGTCGGTCTTGACCTGGAACAGGGCCACATCAAGGCGGCTGTTGGCCCCGAGCATGGCCTTCACCCCGATTTCGAAATGCTTGCTGATCGACGGATCAAGAGAGAAGTTGAAGGAGCCACCGGCGCTCGAATAGAACATCTCGTTGAAGGTCGGCGTCTCGAAGCCGCGCGCCGCACTGGCATACACATTGACCGTGTCGGTCAGTCGATACAGCGCGGCCAGCGTCGGCGTCGTCTTTTCGTAGGTAACGTGGCCGCTGTCGTCGCCATTGGCCAGATATTCGTCATCGACCTTGAACGAAACACGGCTGTGACGCAGGCCGCCGCTGAAAGTCCACTGTTCGCCCTGCCACTCGGCCTGGGCGTACTGATCGAAGCTGCTCACCCGATCTTCTTCCAGGCGGCGCAGCCGGCCCTTGACGCCGCAGACATTGGCGATGCAGTTGGGCGGCACGCCGGTACCAATGAAATTCTCGAAGCCGCGCCGATCATCGACCGATTGTTCGTAATCGACGCCGACCGTCGTTGTCAGCTTGCCGCCAGCCAGCTGATAGCGACCGATCCAGCGTCCCGCCAGCCCGCCGAAATCGCGGTCGAAATCGATAACGCCGCCGGATTGGCGCGCATTGGCCTGGGTGGCGACAGGAATCGACTGATACTGGATGGTCGAACGCTGTCCGGCATAAGCAGAAAGCTGCACGGCGTGGTCGCCAATGCGGTGCTCGTATGTAGCGCCACCCTGCGTATGCTCGATGGTTTTCCGGGTATTGAAGGCCAAGGCCGGGAAATACCCCCTCGCCGCATCGAAGGCAACGCCCTTGGGGTCGGCCTTGAATTCATTCCAGCTCAGGCCCTGCGGATCGTCGGCCTTCTGCTTGAAGGTATTGGCCAGCAGCGTCAGCTTGCCGTCCTGGCTCGGGCGGAAGGTCAGCTTGGCCATGGTCTGGTCGCGCTCGGACTTGCTGTGATCGCGATAGCCATCGGTCGAAAAACGCGAAGCGTCGATCAGGTAACCGATGCCTCCGACCTCGCCCTGGGCGCTGACATCGGCCTTCCAGCTGTCGTAGCTGCCAGCGGCGAAACGACCTTCGACGCTCGGCCGGCCCTGGCCATCCGGCGTAAACATCTGGATGACGCCGCCGGCATGGTTGCCGTAAATCGAGGACAAGGGGCCGCGCATCACTTCGATGCGCTCGGCGCGATCGAGGTTGAAGGTCGCCGCCTGCCCCTGGCCGTCCGGCATCGAGGCCGGAATGCCGTCGGCGATCAGGCGGATGCCGCGCACGCCGAAGGCCGAGCGGGCGCCGAAGCCGCGTGAGGAAATCTGCAGATCCTGCGCATAGTTCTGGCGATTCTGCACATTGATCCCGGGCACGCCGGCCAAGGCCTCCGAAACATTGACCCGCGCCTGACCAGCGCCGATGCGCGCCGCATCGACGACATCGACCGCCGCCGGCAGGTCGAAGCTGCTGTGTTCGACCCGGCTGCCGCTAACGACCACCGAATCGAGGGTCAGGGCACCCTCGGCGATGGCGAGACAGGGAAAAGCAGCAGCGAGCAGGACAACGAGGCGTTTTGGGGCGTGTTTCATGATGTTCCAGAGATTAAATGCGGGATCAGGCGGGCAGCAGCCAGCCCTTATCGTAAGCCATGGCCAGGAAGGCATCGGCATCGCGGGCGATGGCCTCGGGCTGACCCGGAAAGGTCAGATCGAGATCGGCGACGATGTCGTCGGCGGTGCGCTGGCCGTCACAGCGCTTGAGGATTTCAGCGGCGGCCGGGTTGAGTTTGATCAGGCCTTCCGGGTAGAGCAGGATGTGCGCATCCTGGCTGGCTTCCCAGCGGAAGACGTAGTGCGGATTGAGCTGCGGGCGGTTCATGGCGTTCTCCGAGTAGGGCGGCAGCCAGGGCCGCCGCCCGCTGGCCGCTTAACGCACGTAGACGTAGGCGGTGACTTCGAAGCCGAGGCGGATTTCGCAGTAAGCCGGGGTTTGCCAGTTCATGTTGTGTCTCCTGAAGGTTGCGGAGCGACACTCGCCGCTCCTGTTTCGATTATTCGCAAGTGGCGTGCCAGGCGCACCCGGCCTTTCGCCAAATAGGCCTCATGAAAATCATGAGACCTTGGCCATCGGCGTATAGGCACCCCAGCCTTCGATGTGCACCGGGCAGTAGGCGAGCAGCATCGAATCGAGCATCGACCAGAGCAGATCGAGCTTGAACTGCAGGATCTCCAGCACCCGCTCCTGCTGCTCGCGGGTGGTGAAGTGGCCGAGCGTGACGCGCAGGCCGTTGATCACGTCGCGCGGCGCCTCGGTCAGGCGGCGCTGGAAATAGTCGTAGCCCTCCGGCTCGATCCACGGGTAATGGGTCGGCCAGTGGTCGAGGCGCGACTTGTGGATGGTCGGCGCGAACAACTCGGTCAGCGACGAGGCGGCAGCTTCCTGCCACGGGCTGTGGCGGGCGAAATTGATGTAGGCGTCGACGGCGAAACGGACACCGGGCAACACCAGTTCCTGCGAGACGATCTGCTCGCGGGTCAGGCCGACCGCCTCGCCGAGGCGAATCCAGGCCTCGATGCCGCCAGCCTCGCCGCCGTAGCCGTCGTGGTCGAGAATGCGCTGCACCCAGTGCCGGCGGACTTCGCGCTCCGGGCAGTTGGCCATGATCGCCGCGTCCTTGATCGGAATGCTGATCTGGTAGTAGTAGCGGTTGGCCACCCAGGCCTGCAACTGCTCGCGGCTGCATTTGCCCTCGTGCATCATCATCTGGAAGGGGTGGTAGATGTGGTAGCTGACGCTCTTGGCGCGCAGCTTGGCTTCGAATTCCTCGGGCGTCCATGCCTGAAGTTCGTTCATTTTCATTGTTTGTCTCCGGTGTCGATCAGCATCCCGTCGTAGGCCAGTTCAATGCCGGCGCGCGTCAGTTCGGCGCGCTCCGGCGAGTCCTCGTCAAGAATGGGGTTGGTGTTGTTGATGTGGATCAGCACCTTGCGCGGCTTCTGGTAGCGGCCGAGCAAGGTGATCATGCCGTCCGCCCCGGACTGCGGCAGATGGCCGATGTCGCGGGCGGTCTTGGTGGACAGGCCGAGGCGGATCATCTCGTCGTCGGTCCAGAAGGTACCGTCGAGCAGCAGGCAGTCGGCGTCGGCCAGATATTCGTCGAGGTGCGGCTCCATGGCGCCGAAGCCGGGGGCATAGAAGACCTTGCGGCCGGTCGCCGTGTCTTCGATCAACACACCGATGTTGTCGCCGGGATGCGGGTCGTGGCGGTGCGGCGAATACGGCGGTGCCTTGCTGGTCAGCGGCACCGGCGTGAAGGTAAGGCCCGCCGCCCCGGGAATGTGGAAGGGCGACGGGGGCAAAGCCTGCACCGGCTGCCAGCGCACGGTGCAGAAGTGAGACAAGACGTTGAAAATCGGATTGCCGGTGCTCAGGTCTTCCTGCACCTGCGGCGTGCACCAGACGTCGAGCGGCTTGCCCTCGCGCAGCATGAACAGGCCGGTGGTGTGGTCTATCTGGGCATCGATCAGCACCACGCCGACGATGCCCGTATCGCGCAGGCCGCGCCCCGGCTGCAAGGCCGGGTTGGCGCGGATCTGGCTCAGGATGTCGGGCGAAGCATTGAACAGCACCCAGTCGACGCCGTTGGCGCTGACGGCGATCGACGATTGGGTACGCGGCAGGGCCCGCACACTGCCGTCGCGCTGACCGGCGCAGTTGCGGCAGTTGCAGTTCCACTGCGGGAATCCGCCGCCGGCGGCGGCACCAAGGACAAGTATTTTCATGACCCCAGTGTGCCGCGCCAGCCCTCCCCCGCCATCGGGATATTGCTGAAATGCGCCTCATGGTTTTCTGGAGGCGATCAGCGCGGCGGAGCGCACCGTAATTGAACAATGCTGCAAAGCGCAGCAGGCAGCGGCTGGGCATCGCGGGCCGCCGGCTTTGCCAGCGCCGGCCAAAAAACTCCGCCGACCGCCGTCAGCGGCGCTGATTCGCCGGACGCGAAAAATGGAGCGGCCGGTCGCCGACGGCTGGCCGCCGGGCTGGTGCGATTATTGCCAACGTAATAGCGGGTGCCAGTGCGCATCGGCGACGGCACACCCCTACAACAACCTGAACGGGAGACAAACAGCACTATGAAAGCAGAGGACTTGCTGCACAAAATGCTTGAAATTCAATCCCCCTGGCAAATCGTCCGCATCCGCGAAGACCTGGGGAAGCACCAGATCGACGTCTGGATCGGCCGCCAGACCGGCAAGAGCAGCTGGTTCTTCGGCCACCGGGCAGCCGCCGCCCCCGAGGACCGCGAGCACGTGTGGCGGCACGTCAATCTCGGCGATCAACGCTGCCTGATCCACGCCGCGCTGGTCGACGACCCGGCGCCGCCGGGCTGGAGCGGCGAATTGGGAATGCCCTTCAGCCGCGCCCTGGCCCGCCTGATCGCGGCGATGATGCGCGAAGGCATCAAGCTGCAAAGTATCTGCGGCCTGCTCGACCTGACCGTCAGCGACCTGTGGAAATTCAAGCACACCCTGGACAACGGCAAGGCCGGCCTGTCCGGCGCGCCGCTGCTGGCGACGGATGAGGCGGGCGGCCCGTCGGCGGTGCCCGAACCGGATCACCCGGTCTGGGAGCGCCTGCTCGACGGTTCGCTGAATATCGACATCCGCCTGCTCAGCCTGAAGTTCCTGCTCTCCAAGCTGCGCGAACAGATGCGCCTGATCAGCGATAGCGAAGTCCGCGTCCTCAAGGCCTACGAACTGCAGCGCTACTTTGTCCGTTACGAACGGGCGCTCGGCCACGAACTCGCCCAACTCGCCGACGCCTGAAGCGCCCATCAAGGAAACAACAATGACAGCCAACACAGGCCTGATGTCCATCGGGCGCGCCGCCGAACTGATCGGCCAGGGCAAGTATCTGAATATCGCCGGCGACGAGGATGCGTTGCGCCAGTTGCCCAAGGGCGACTGGATCGGCGGCACCATCCCCTACTTCATGGCCGACGACGGCGGCACCATCGCCCGCGACCGGGTGTTCGTCCATGAAATCGAAGTCTTCGAGGAGCTGCCCAGCATCCGCCTGCACGACGTCGATTCGCTGCCGCAGCTCTGTCGCACCGCCCCGGAAAACGGCTACACGATACTGATCGTGCCGGCTTTCGGCCCCTGCCATGGCAGCTTTGCCGAAAATGCGCCGAACTACGAAGAGATGTACATGAAGCCGCTGGTCGGCTGGGTCGCCGGCGTCCATCTCGACGATCTCGGCCAGCGCACACCGAAAGTCGTGCTCGGCACCACCGGCGAATTCTCCGACCAGCACGCGGTGGCCATCGACGTACCGCTGCCGGCCGACAAGTTCGCCCGCATCGACATCATCAATCTGTTTCAGCCCGGCGCTGGCGCGGCCATTACCTTCGACGCCACCGGCTTTGCCGCCGGCGACTGCCGGATCGGCGGCCAGCCGGCCAATCTGGCCGAGCATCTGCTGGCAGGCGGCATCGACAGCCGCCTGCCGCTGGTCGCCGACTATTGCGGCGCGGCGATCAATGTCAGCATCAAGGCGATCGACGCCAACGCCCGGCGGGTCGACTTCTACGCCCCCGTCTTCCCCGGCGTCGAATACCGCATCGCCGCCCCGCTCGGCGATTACGTCAATGCCTTCCAGGCGGCGCTGCCGCGGATCGACGGCGGCCTCACCTTCTCCTGCAACTGCATCCTCAACTTCCTCTACTCCGGACTGGAAGGCCAGCGCACCGGGCCGATCACCGGGCCGATGACCTTCGGCGAGATCGGCTACCAGCTGCTCAACCAGACCCTGGTTTATCTGACCGTAGACGGCTGACACGGCGCCTTGCTGCGCTCGCCCCCCGGCGAGCACAGCAGGCTGTCCAGGCAGGCCGCCCCCTGCTCGACGAACAGCCGATGCACCTGCACGCCGGCGGCGCCGGCCGCCCGTGCCGCGGCGACATCGGCGGCGCTGCGGATGCCGCCGACGGCGACCAGTGCCGGGCCGCCGGCCAGTTGCCCGGCCAGTTCGGCCAAGCGCGCGAAGCGCCCGGCCGCCTCGGGCAGAACGACGGTCAGCAGATCGAACCCGGCCGCGGCGGCGATCTCGGCGGCCGCCGGCAAGGGGTCGCCGACGCCGCCCAGCGGCAGTTTCAACGCCAGCGGCAGATAACGGCCGCTGGCTGCGGCCCGCCCATCGCGCTGCCCAACCGCCGCCCGGCAGGCCCGTGCCAGCCGGCAGCGGTGTTCCGGCAGCAGAAAACGGCGGTTGGCGGCGGCGCTCAGGTTGAAGCTCAGGTAATCGGCCACCGGCCACAGCGCCGCCAGGCCGGCCAGCCAGGCGACCGTCAGGCTGTCTTCCGGCAAATCGGCGGGCAGCCCCAAACCGAGGCCGACCGCGCCGCCGCGCGATGCCATGCCGCCGGCCAGCGTCGCCGCGACGCTCGCCGCGTGCTCCGGCCACACCGAACCGACCTCGACGCTGCCGAAGCCGTGCGCCAGCAATTCCGCCGCCCGGCTGCCGTCCTTGTCGATACCGCCGGCTAGGCCGGGCCGGGCGTGCCAGGGAAAAATCCGGCGGCTCATCCGTATAACCGGGCGAACTCGGCCATGAAGCCGGCCAGCGCCAACGCCCCGGCTTCCGGCATGGCGTTGTAGAGACTGGCGCGCAGCCCGCCGAGCTGGCGGTGGCCGCGCAGATGGTGCAGGCCGGCGGCCTCGGCCTGACACAGGAAGACCTCGGTCAGCGCCGGGTTGGCCAGATGGAAGCGGATATTGACCGGCGAGCGGTGGCCGGCCAGCACCGGCGCCACATAGAAGCCGCCACTGGCCTCGATCGCACCATAGACGCGCTCTGCCTTGCGCCGGCTGGCGACAGCCATCGCCGCCAGGCCGCCGTGTTCGGCGAGCCAGTCGAAAACCAGGGCGGCGACGTGGATGGCCTGCATCGGCGGGGTGTTGACGCAACTGCCCTCGGCCGCCTGGTGGCGATAAGAAAACGGCGCCGGCAGTTCCGCCGGCGAGCGCTCCAGCAGATCTTCGCGAACGATGACGACAGTCAGGCCGGCCGGCCCGATGTTTTTCTGGGCGCTGGCATAGACGACGCCGAATTTCGCCACGTCCAGCGGCGCCATCAGCAAGGACGAGGTGCAATCGGCCACCAGCGGCACCTCACCGCAGTCGGGCAGCGCGGGATAGGCGATGCCATCGACCGTCTCGTTGGGCGTGATGTGGCAGTAGGCGCAGTCGGCGGGAAAAGCCCAGCGGCCGGTCGGCGGCGCGGCCAGTGGCTGCTCGCCGGGGTGGCGGGCGACCACCGTCACCTCGGCCAGCTTGCCGGCCTCGGCCATCGCCCGCCGCGACCAGTAGCCGGAATCGGCATAAGCCGCCCGCCGGGAAGCGCCGAGCAGGTTCATCGGCAGCAGCGAAAACTGCTGCATGGCGCCGCCGGCCAGGAACAGGATGCGGTAGTCGGCCGGCACGGCCAGCAGTTCGGCCAGCCGGCAGCGCGCCCGCTCGAGCAGGCTGCGGAAGGCCGGGCCGGTAAACGGCCGCTCGCTGGCGCTGGCGCCGTCGGCACCGCGGCGGAACAGTTCGTCGGCGGCGCGGGCCAGCACCGCGTCCGGCAGGCGGGCCGGGCCGGCGGCGAAGTTCCAGGCCATCAGCCGAAGAGGAAGCCGCCGTGGCTGCCGGCCGCCATGAAGAACAGCAGCGGGATCGACAGCATGGTGTTGGTCCGCGACGACAGGTGGGTGATGCGCGAACAACGCAGGCGTTCCGCGACCGGCGCCGGGACCAGGCCAAGTACCTTCTTCTGGTGCGGCCAGAGGACGAACCATAGATTGAGCAGCATCAGCGTGCCGATATAGACGCCGACGCCGAGCGGCGCCAGGCTGCCTTCCAGGCTCAGCGCCCCGGGCAGCCAGCCGCGCTGCCAGAGCATGAAGCAGCCGGCCACCCAGGTGACCACCGCCGCCCAGCGAAAAGTGCCGTGCTCGCGGTGGATCACCGCCTGCAGCCGCGGGCTGTCGGCCTCGGCCAGATCGCTCGCCGCCAGCGGCTGCCAGCGCGGCCGCTGGACGACGCTGGCGTAGTTGTGGCCGACCCAGATGATGCCGGCGAGGAAATGCAGCCAGCGGGCCAGCAGTTCGAGGATCTCCATCGCCTCAGCCGGCCAGCAGGCGCAACAGGCCGACCAGCACAGCGGTCAGCAGGATGCCGAGGCCGATGGTGGCGAGCGCGCTATCGAAGGGGTGGCCCACTCAATACTCCATGAAATCGGTGGACACAGCGTTGGCCGAGCGCTTGACCAGCGGCTTGTGGAAACGCAGGGACTTGGTCGTCACCGCCACCGCATCCTCGATCACATGGTGGTGCGGCGAGCGGCTGCAGGCCGGATCGGTGTTGTTGGCGTCGCCGGTCAGCAGCAGGGCCTGGCAGCGGCAGCCGCCGAAATCCTTTTCCTTTTCGTCGCAGGAACTGCACGGCTCGGGCAGCCAGTCGAGGCCGCGGTACTTGCGGAACAGCGGCGACTCGTGCCACAGCCAGGTCAGCGGCTTTTCCCGCACGGAGATGAACTCCAGGCCGGGAATCACCCGCGCCTCCTGGCAGGGCATGGCCACGCCGTCCGGCGCCAGGGTCAGGTGGATGGCGCCCCAGCCGTTCATGCAGGCCTTCGGCCGGCCTTCGTAGTAGTCGGGGATGACGAAATAGATGGTCATCGTCTTGCCCAGCTTGCCCCGCCATTCATTGACCACGCGTTCGGCCTCGCGCACCTGTTCGAGCGTCGGCATCAATTCGTCGCGGTTCATCAGCGCCCAGTTGTAGTACTGGATATTGGCGAACTCGATGTACTCGATGCCCAGGTCGGCGGCCCATTCGATCATCTCGGGAATCATCGCGATGTTCTGCTTGAACACCGGCATGTTGAGCACCATCGGGAAACCGTGCTTCTTGATCAGCCGCGCCGCTTCCATCTTCAGCGCATGGGCGCGGGCGCCGACCAGGGCGTCGGTGATTTCCGCCTTGATCGCCTGCACCGACAGCTGGACATGCTTCAGGCCGGCTGCCTTGAGTGCGATCAGCCGCTCCTCGGTCAGGCCGATGCCGGAGGTGATCAGGTTGGTGTAGAAGCCGATGCTGTCGGCGTACTCGACCAGTTCCTCGAGATCGTCACGGAGCAGCGGCTCGCCGCCGGTGAAGCCAAGTTGCAGCGCGCCCAGCTCGCGGGCTTCGCGCAATACCTGTTTCCATTCTTCGGTGCTCAGCTCGCGCGAACCGTAATCGTCGAAATCGAGCGGGTTGTTGCACCAGGAGCATTTCAGCGGGCAGCGGTAAGTCAGTTCGAGCGACAGCCAGAGCGGCTTGCCCTGACCATCCAGACTGACACCACGTTGTTCTTGCGGCATGGGAACCCTTTCGACAGCGAAGAAGCCCCATTGTCAAGCGCGGCCGGCCCGGACGCGCCCCTGAAATCCGGACAACGGCCTAGCGATTTTCAGGAGAATCGGCGAACGGGTGGCGAACGCCGCAAAAAGGCCGGCGGCGGAACCTTGCCCCGACGATACTGTCTTGGTTACCGTCATCCATCCCCCTGCCGACCATGAAATTGCCCTGGCTCTCACTCTTGCCGTTCGCCGCCGTTACCGCCCTCGCCGCCGCCCAGGACAGCAACAGCAGCGACTGGATCAAGAATCCGGCGATGGGCAATTACAAGGCCTACGCGGAATTCAAGATGGCCAATTACCCGGCGGCCCGGCACATCTGGCAAGTCTTGGCTGGGCTGGGCAACCCGGATGCCTTGTTCAATCTCGGCATCCTGGCCGAAGACGGCCTCGGCGAAGCGGCGGACATCGGCAAGGCCGAGGCCTTGTACATCGCCTCGGCCGACGCCGGCGGCTTCAAGGCCCAGTACCGCCTGGGCATGCTGTACAGCAGCCCCGGCGCGCTGCCGCAAAATCTCGACAAGGCCCGGCACTACCTGACGCTGGCCAGCCAGGCCGGCGATCGCGAGGCGGCGGCCCGCCTGCAGTCGCTGGCCAATCCCGAACGACCGGCCAGCCCGTTCGAACAGGCGGAACTGCTCGCCAGCGCCGGCCGGCACGCCGAAGCGGCGATCATTTACCAGCGCCTGGCCGACCAGGGCGATAACGTCGCCCAGACCCGTCTGGCCTGGATGTACGAAGCCGGCCGCGGCGTCGACCGCAACCTGGACGAAGCAGCCCGGCGCTTTGCCGTGGCCGGCGAGGCCGGCAACCGTGAAGCGCAATACGCCCTGGCGGTGATGTTCAAGACCGGCCGCGGGCAGCCGGTCGATCCGCAACGCAGCAGCGAGTGGTTGAAACGCTCGGCCGCCCAGGGCTATCCCCCAGCACAGGCGGCCCTGGCGGCGCAGGAGAACGCCGAGTGATACCGGCGCGCCAGGTAGACCCGGTCGCCAGCCCGTGGGCGAAGCGGAGGCGAACGGCCAGCCGCTGAAGTCTTGCCGGCCGCTTGCCTTTCAGCCTTGTGCAAACAGCCGCCACAGGCATCACTTAAGTAATATACTGGCTCGGCAATACTTGGTAATCGGGAGGTGGCGCATTTTGAAAAGAGCGCGACCGACCCTTGAATGACCCAAGAAAAACAGCAAGAACAAAGGCAGGGAGTATGGAGACCCAAATGGAACATCTTCAACTCGCGGCTGAAATGCACAGCCATCAATTGCAGCAGGCGCGGCAGTTGTACTTCGCCCAGGGAGAATCGCCGGAAGGGCTGATCAAGCCGCTGATCCTGCGTTCCTGGCAACGCTGTCGGCACTTCGGTCTGCGCGAAAACGGACAGCCGGCGGAGGTCGCCGTTGTCGATCAGCCAACGCTGAAAAGGGAACAGGAGCGCAACCAGCTCTTGCTCAGTCACGCCTGGGCGGTGATGGGGCTGGTCCATGAGCAGATTGGCGAATCGGCCAGCCAGGTCATCCTGGCGGACGCCAATGGCCTGCTGCTGGAAACGCTGGGCGACGCCGACTTCGCCGGCCAGACCGGGCGCCTCGCCCTGGCCCCCGGCACCTGCTGGGAGGAGAGCCGCTACGGTACGAATGCGATCGGCACGGCGCTGGTCGAAGAGAACCTGACCCAGGTGCTCGGCGGCGAGCATTTCCTCGAGCGCAACGCCTTCCTGGCCGCTTGCGCCAGCCCGGTCTTCGCCGCCGACGGAACGCTGCTCGGGATTTTCTCCATCGCCAGCGACTATGCCGTACACGAGCCGCATACGCGCGGACTGGTCGGCCTGTCGGCGGCGCTGATCGAGAACCGCCTGTTCGCTGCCACCCATGCCCGCGACATCCTGCTCGGCTTCCAACGGCGCGGCGCCAGTCTCGGCAGTCCCAACGACGGCTTGGCGGCGGTTACCCCGGACGGTCAGGTTCGCGCCGTAAATCGCACCGGACTCGAAATCCTCGGCCGGCGCCGCGTCGACGCGGTCAATCGCGATTTCGCCCAGCTCTTCGAATACCGCCTGGGGCTGCTGATCGACCACCTGCGCCAGGATCCGCAGGGCAGCCATGAACTGGTCGTCGGCGGCAAGCCGCTGCGCGTCCAGTTGCGCGGCCAACTGCCCCCCTTGCTGGTCGTCAGCCGTTCCCGCCCGGCCACGGCGGCGGCGCGCAGCCAGCCGCGCAGCCCAGAGGCCACCCCGGCGACACTGACGCTCGACATCCTGGATTCCGGCGACCCCGGGCTGCATGCCGCCATCGGCCGGGCCCGGCGCATTCTCGACCGTGACATTCCACTGCTCATCCAGGGCGAATCCGGGGCCGGCAAGGAACTGTTCGCCAAGGGCTTCCACAATAGCGGCGCCCGCCGGTCGGCGCCGTTCGTCGCGCTCAATTGCGCCGCCATCCCGGAAAACCTGATCGAAGCCGAGCTCTTCGGCTATCAGGGGGGCGCCTACACCGGCGCCCGCAAGGAAGGGGCGCCCGGCAAGATCCAGCAGGCGCACGGCGGCACCCTGTTCCTCGACGAGATCGGCGACATGCCGCTCGCCCTGCAGTCGCGCCTGCTGCGTGTGCTGCAGGAGCGCTGCGTGACGCCGCTCGGTGCGACGCACTGCACGCCCCTGGACATCTCGCTGGTCTGCGCCACCCATCGCCGCTTGCGCGAGGAAGTCGCCCGCGGCACCTTCCGCGAAGACCTTTACTATCGCCTGAACGGCCTGTGCGTCACCCTGCCCGCCTTGCGCCAACGCACGGACATCCGCCTGCTGGTGGCGCAACTGGCCGAGCGGGAAACCATCGGCCGGGCGCCGGTGCAGTTTTCCGAAGCGGCCCTGCAGACCATGGAGCGTTACGCCTGGCCGGGCAATCTGCGCCAGTTGTTCAACGTCATCCGGGTCCTGGTCGCCCTGCTCGACGATGACGAAACCGTGATCAGCCGCGAGCAGCTGCCGGACGAACTGCTCGAACAGGTAACCGTGCCGGCCGGGCAGCAGTGGTCCGCCGCCGCGCCGGAAGTCAACTGCAGTCTCGACGAAATCGGCTATCAGCTGACTCGGCGGGCGCTCGACGCCGCCGGCGGCAAC